>CAZFQW010000056.1:0-11684 GCA_964521225.1 uncultured Roseobacteraceae bacterium | reverse complement strand
CGCTCTTTAAATTTCTTATTTTCAAATGCTTACAAAAACTTAAACATGCTCTTATGGGTAAACTACCTATTGATGAACATCGTTTACATTTTTTTTAATGGTAAACAAATGTTAGTTGCTACCTCTTGTATGCAATCCCATGCGGCTTTCACGTGTTTTTCTTCTACGTATGTTTGCCCACAAACTAGCCGAATTGTGCATTTCCCCTTTACTTTTGTTTGGGTGAGGTAGAGTCGCCCAGAGTTGTTGAGTGTTTGTAGCAGTTCGCTATTTGTTTTGTCGAGTTCTTGCTCGTTTTCTATCCCTTGAGGGTGGTAGCGGAAACAAACTAAGTTGAGAGTTCTAGGGGCCATTAGTTCAAATGCGCTGTGCTGCACTATCTGTTCTTCGAGCCATTTTGCTAAACAGATATGATTTCTTAGTTTTTCTTGCATTCCTTGCACTCCCATATTTCTCATTACAAACCATAGTTTTAATGCCCTGAACCTTCTCCCCAAAGGAATTCCCCAATCTCTGTAATCGTTTACAATTCCCTGGTTTTTGGTTTTCAAGTATTCGGGCAAAATGCTAAAGGTTCTGATGAGCGATTGGGTGTCTTTCACAAAATAGGCAGTGCAGTCAAAATTGGTAAACATCCATTTGTGGGGGTTAAAAACATAGCTATCGGCAAGTTCTACGCCTTCTTGCCAATGTCTTTCTTCGGGGAGCAGCATGGCGGTGCCGGCATAGGCAGCATCTACATGAAACCAAATATTGTATTTTTGGGCAATTTCTCCCATCGGCTGTAAAGGGTCCATTGCCGTAGTGCTTGTAGTACCTGTTGCGGCAATAATGCAAAGAGGTTCAAACCCTTTTTTTAAATCTGTTCTAATTGCTTCTTCAAGCTTTTCGGGGATGAGGGCGAGGTTCTCGTCCACCTCAATTTTTACAAGATTATCTTTGCCCAAACCAGCAATTTTCACGTCTTTCTCGATAGAAGAATGGGTTTCCCCGGAACAATAAACCCGGTAAATGGGCGCCGTTTGAAGTCCTTTTTGGTTCACTAGAAACGCCGATTTTTTTTCCCTAGCCGTGAGCAAAGCACACAAAGTAGCGGTGGATGCCGTATCTTGGATGACTCCCTGAAAAGCATTGGGCAGGCCTATTAAATCTCTGAGCCAAATCATCATTTTTTCTTCGAGTTCTGCGGCGGCGGGCGAGGTTTCCCAGATCATACATTGCGCACCCAATGTGGCGGTAATCATTTCGGCTAACAATGAAGCGTAGCTAGTGTTGGCAGGGAAGTAGGCAAAAAAATTAGGGCTTTGCCAATGCGTAATGCCGGGCAATATTTTTTCTTGGAAGTCGCTTAGAATTTCCTCCATCGCTTCACTTTTTTTGGGCGGGGCATCCGGAATTTGCTTGAAAGTATCGCCGGGTAGTTGCTGCGAACGAACAGGAAAATTTTCTGCATTCTCAATATAATCTGCCATCCAATCTACCAAGCGATGCGCCTGTTCTCTGAACGATTGATTGTCTAATTCCATAAGTATCTATTTATTTTTTTCTTAATTCAATAAAAGCGGCACCTTTAAAGTATTACTATCGAAAGTTATTTTACGGAAAACTTCACGCAAAAAAAATGAGCTGTTAATTATGCGACTTAATTTATTGGCTGCCAATATAATTTCAGAAATTTACCGAGATTATTTAGTTTTAAGTAATATCACTTACAAATCTCCCAAAAAAAACATAGCCCAATGATGTTATCAGACAATTCTGAAGAGGTACTAAGAATTCTTTACGTGGACGATGAGCAAGAAAATTTAGATAGCTTCCATTTAAATTTTATGGAAGATTATCATATTTTTTTGGGGAATTCTGCTGTGGAAGGTATGCAGTGTATCGAAGATGCCCATAAAAGGGGGGAAGATATTCACGTACTTATTTGTGATCAACGAATGCCCAAGGTTACAGGGGTTGAGTTTATGGAACAAGTAAACGAAAAATATCCTGAAATAGTTAAAATCTTAATTACCGGCTATACCGATATTGAAGTAGTTACCCAAGCTATTAACAAGGCGAGTATCTACCGTTATGAAAACAAGCCTTGGGACGAAAACGAACTAAGAAAAACATTTTCTTCTGCCTACCAACATTACAAGCTAGCCAAAGAAAATAAGGAGCTTTTAGTAAATTTAAAAAAATCGAATGATGAATTGAAAGTGGCATTAACGGAAGTTAAAGAACTGAAAAATAAGTACAAAGAGGAAAATTTATACTTAAGACAAGAAATTAACTCAAATACGAACTTTAAAGAAATAATCACTGAAAGCCCTAAATTCAAGCAATCACTCAACAGCATTCAGCAAGTGGCTAAAACCGACTCCACCGTGCTCATTCTCGGCGAAACCGGAACAGGGAAAGAATTGGTGGCACGGGCAATTCACAATTTAAGTAATCGCAAACCAATGGCTTTGGTAAAAGTGAATTGTGCAGCATTGCCCCACAACCTAATTGAAAGCGAGCTTTTTGGACATGAAAAAGGAGCATTTACGGGAGCTATCAACAGAAAAATCGGAAGGTTTGAACTCGCCGACAAAGGCACGCTCTTCCTCGACGAAATAGGAGAAATGCCAATAGAAGTGCAATCGAAGCTTTTAAGAGCCTTGCAAGAAGGGGAGTTTGAAAGGATTGGCAGCGCAAAAACCATAAAAGTAGATGTGCGCATTGTAGCGGCAACCAACCGAAACCTGCTCGAAGAATCGCAAAAGGGTAACTTTCGCTCCGATTTATATTTCAGGTTGAATGTTTTTCCTGTTGATTTACCACCACTCAGAAAGAGAAGGGAAGACATTCCTTTGCTCGCAAAACATTTTGTAGCAAAATACTCCACTAAAATGGGAAAATCCATTTCGGTAATTCCAAAATCGCTCATTGCCCAACTCGAAAAATACCACTGGCCCGGTAACGTGCGAGAGCTAGAAAATATCATTGAGCGCGCCGTAATTATTAGCGGAGGCAAAGAGCTTGAATTTGGAGATTGGTTAGAAGATAAGCCCGAGCTAACAAACGCTAACTTAGAAGATAATCTTCTAGTAAGTATGGAAGAAATGGAGCGTCAGTACATAGTAAAGGTGTTACAATTTTGCCATGGCAAAGTGAGTGGCAAAGCGGGTGCAGCAGAAACACTAGAGATGAACCCCGCCACTTTGCGCTCACGAATGGCAAAACTTGGGATTAAAATGGGAAGAAACATCTCAGACCTTTAAGAAATAAAAACCATCTTATTTGCCTTTAAAAATGAATAGCAAAACGCTGTTCATTTCTTTTTTATAAAAAAGAACTCGTGGCGCAGGTACTTAAATCAAATTATTCCAAGATATTTTTATCCTAATTATTTGCTAGAGTGATTCGTGCTACGAGTAATTGAAGCTTATTTTAATTTCTTTCTATTACTTATAATCAACTCAAAAATGAAAAATCGCAAAGGAGGAGTAATCGCAGCGGGTAGTGAATTTACTGCCGAAGCCGCCGCAGAAATATTGAAAGCAGGAGGGAATGCTTACGATGCAGCCATTGCCGCTGCTTGGATGACCTTCGTGGCAGAACCTACGGCAACCTCGGCAGGGGGAGGAGGGTTTATCAATATCTATACAGAACAGGGCAAAAGTTTTTTGTTAGATTGTTTCGCCCAAACGCCAATTCAGAAGCATAGCCTTGAGTCTCTCGATTTTTTTCCTGTTGATATTGATTATGGTGGAGCAATCCAAACGTTCCATGCTGGCAGAGGCTCAATTGCTTTACCCGGAATGATTTTGGGGCTTTTCGACTTACACAAAAACTTTGGTTCTATCCCAATGATAGAGCTAGTGCAACCCACGCTTAAAGTAGCAAAAGAGGGGTTTTTAGTAGATGCTTTCTTAGAGTGGTGTTTTAAGCTAGTGGGACCTGCCGCTTGTTCTTTAGAAAGTGGAAAATCTTTATTTGCTCCTAATGGCGAACTGCCCAAAAAAGGCGATTTATGGAAAATGACAGATTTTGCCAATACGCTAGAATACTTAGCAAAAAATGGTTCTGATGAGTTTTATCGCGGAGAAATCGCTGAAAAAGTGGGGAAGGATTTCGCCGAAAATGGCGGGCATCTTAGCCGAAAAGACTTTGAGAGCTTTGAAGTAGTGTATAGAAACCCTTTGCGTATGAGCTATAGAGAAAGTGAAGTAATTACCAACCCTCCCCCTAGTGCGGGGGGGTCAATGGTGGCATTTACGCTCAAGTTAATGGAGCAAAAAAAAATAGGGAAAATGGGCTTTGGAACAGCAGAGCATTTAAGCATTTTAGCCAGCGCAATGCGGATTACCAGCGCGGCAAGGAACGAGAATTTTGATAACCATATATACGATGCCGATTTAGTAGAAAAGTTTTTCAACCAAACCTATATGCAAACATTACAAGACGAACTTTCTGAATCGATTAATAAGCATGGCAGCACCACCCATTTTAGCGTAGCAGATAGAAAAGGGAATTTTATAGCAATGACTAGCTCTTTAGGCGAAGGCAGCGGATATGTGCCTGCGGGTACAGGAATTATGATGAATAACATGTTGGGAGAAGAAGATTTAAACCCACATGGCTTCCATCGCTGGCCAGAAAACCAACGCATTACTTCTATGATGGCGCCAACTATTGTGCTTAAAAATGGAAGACCAACCATTGCCACCGGTTCAGGAGGAGCAAACCGTATTCGTTCGGTAATTGCTCAAATAGTATCCAATTTTATAGACTTTAAAATGGAACCCAATGAAGTGCTCGAAAAGCCTAGAATCCATTGGGAAAATGATACGCTCGATATAGAACCTGGATTTACAGAAGAAGCAAAAAAACACATTAACCTACCGGGCAAACTCCGCAAAGTATACTGGGAAAACAAAGCCTTCTATTTTGGAGGGGCACACACCGTATATGCCGATAGAAAAGGAAACTTACACGCCATTGGCGATAAACGAAGAACAGGAGCAGTGAGAGAGGTTAAATAATTCAAAACAATTCAATTCACGAATCATTATTATTCTATCATTATTTTAATGTAGAAAGTTTATCTAACTAAGAATCATTTTGAAAGATAAAAAGACAAACCTTTTCATAGTTCTCAGCGGTATTTTTCTAACAAATGCTTTAGTAGCAGAAATCATTGGAGCTAAATTATTTTCTCTAGAAGCTATTTTTAGCATCGCTCCGGCAGAGTTATTTATTTTGGGAGAAGGCCCTTTGAGCTTTACACTCACTGCTGGGGTAATGCTTTGGCCCGTAGTGTTTATCACTACCGATATTATTAATGAATATTTTGGGAAAGCAGGGGTTCGGAAAATTTCTTTATTAACGGCAGGGTTTATTGCCTACGAGTTCCTGATTTTATGGTTTGTAACCAAACTACCCCCCTCGCCAATTTGGTTAAATAGTTACCCCAATTTACAAATTGATGCTTCTTTTAATGCTATATTCCTTCAAGGCATGGGAATTATTGTAGGCTCGCTTACTGCATTTTTGGTGGGTCAATTTGCCGACGTTGCTGCTTTTCAGTGGTTAAGGAAGTTCACAGGCGCAAAAATGATTTGGCTCAGGGCAACAGGCTCTACATTGGTTTCTCAGTTGATAGATAGTTTTGTAGTGCTATTAATTGCCTTCTATGTATTTGGAAACCTCAGTTTTATTACCTGCATAGCTATTGGCATTGTGAACTACATTTATAAGTTTACCGTGGCAGTAGTGCTTACCCCCTTCTTGTACATTGCACACGGAATTATAGATACTTATTTGGGGAAAGAAGAAGCAGAAAAAATGATTGAAGAGGCAGCAAGCTCGAGCTTCTAAAATTCACCACGAATTTTCCGTTTCCAAACCTTACATTTGCGACTTAAAAAAACGGATGGTAAAACATCGGTTATCAGTATAAAACATTAATCATTCAAAAAATATTATGAGTATTCTTTCGATAGGTACAGTTGCGTTCGACGACATCGAAACTCCCTTTGGGAAAAGTGATAAAATTTTAGGCGGTTCGGCTAGCTTTATTGGACTTTCAGCCTCTCTTCTTGCCCCTAAAGTGAACATTGTAGCCGTAGTGGGCGACGATATGCCTAAGGCAGAAATTGACATGCTAAAGTCAAACGGAGTCGATACAGAAGGACTACAAATTAAAGAGGGTGAAAAATCATTTTTTTGGGCAGGGAAATACCATAACGACATGAACTCCCGCGATACGTTGGTTACAGATTTGAATGTTTTGGCAAATTTCGACCCCGTTATTCCCGAAAATTACCAAGACTGCAAGTTCCTGATGTTGGGAAATCTTGCACCTGCTACGCAGAAATTAGTAATCGAAAGATTGAAAAATCGCCCAGAACTCATCGTGATGGATACCATGAATTTTTGGATGGACACTGCCTTCAACGATTTAATGGAAGTATTAGCCATGATCGATGTAATTTCGATTAATGATGAAGAAGCACGTCAGCTTTCAAATGAGTACTCACTCGTAAAAGCAGCAAGAAAAATCATGTCTTTTGGTCCTAAAACAGTGATTATCAAAAAAGGAGAACACGGCGCACTGTTGTTTCAAGGAAACAAAATGTTCTATGCCCCCGCTTTACCGCTTGAAAATGTATTTGACCCAACAGGTGCGGGCGATTCTTTTGTGGGAGGTTTTATTGGTTATTTGGCAAAAAACAACGACACTTCTTTTGCCGCAATGAAAAAAGGAATCTTGTATGGTTCTGCAATCGCTTCATTTTGTGTAGAAGCCTTCGGAACAAAAAGATTAGAAAACCTGACAACAGAAGAGGTAGAAGCACGCTACCACGAGTTTATTCGCCTAGTTTCGGTGGAAGAAATTTACGCATAAGATGTCCGAAAAAATTATCATGAAAGGTGCGCCTTACGATAGAAACTCCTCGTTTCTTCGTGGAGGAGCAACTGCCCCTGGTAGAATCAGAGAAGCCTTTTGGGGCGATTCCGCCAACTCTTGCACCGAAGAGGGCTTCGACATTTTATCTGCTAACAGATTGGTAGATGACGGCAACTTAGATACAAGCGATTACCTCACATTGGGGAAAGCACTTATTCCCTTCTTAAAAAAAGGAAACAAGGTAATTACACTAGGCGGCGATTACTCAATCACCTATCCTTTAATTAGAGCTTACAGCGAGGTTTATCCTAAGTTGAATATCCTTCAGATTGATGCCCACACCGATTTATACAACGATTTTGAAGGAGATTTGTACTCTCATGCCTGTCCTTTTGCGAGAATTATGGAAGAGGGATTAACCCTCCGATTGGTACAAGTGGGTATCCGTTCGGTTACACCACACACCAAAGCGCAAGCAGAAAAATTTGGCGTAGAGATGTTTGAAATGAGGAATTGGAAAGAGGTTCCTTCGCTTATTTTTAAGGCACCACTTTATATTTCACTCGATTTAGATGGGATTGACCCCGCATTTGCTCCGGGCGTATCGCACCACGAACCCGGGGGGCTATCGGTAAGGGAAGTGTTAACGCTACTAAGAACGCTTAAAGGAGAAATTGTAGGTGCCGATATAGTAGAGCTTAACCCCACTAGAGATTTAGTTGATATGACTGCGATGCTTGCCGCAAAACTCCTAAGAGAAATAGCAGGCATCATGATGAAACAAGGCTAACATGTTCAATTTAGAAGATAAAATCCGCCCGCATATATTGGGCTTAAAACCGTACTCTTCTGCTAGAGATGAGTACACGGGCAAAGAAGGGGTCTTTTTAGATGCCAACGAAAACCCCTTTGGTTCAGCAGGGAAGCACAACTATAACCGTTATCCAGACCCCTATCAGCATACGATTAAACAAAAAATTGCAGCGATTAAAGGGATAGAACCTTCCCAAATTTTTATTGGAAATGGCAGCGATGAAGCCATTGATTTATTAATCAGGCTATTTTGTGCTCCTAAAAAAGATGCAATTATTACTATGCCACCAACTTATGGGATGTATAGCGTAAGCGCAGAAATTAACGAGGTAAATATTATTGAAGTCCCTCTTTCTGAAGAGTACGAAATCAGAGATAAAGAAGTACTTGAAGCAGCAAGCGAAACTGTAAAACTATGTTTTGTGTGCTCGCCTAACAACCCCACAGGAAACGCTTTAGACGAAAAGAAAATACTTCACTTAGTTGAAAAGTTTGAAGGGATAGTTGTAATTGATGAGGCCTACATCGACTTCTCAGTGCAAGAAAGTTTTACCAAATATTTACCGAATTACAGCAATTTGGTGGTAATGCAAACGCTTTCTAAAGCTTGGGGATTGGCAGGTTTACGTTTGGGAATGGCATTCGCTTCGCCGCAACTCATCCACTTTATCAATAAAATTAAACCCCCTTACAATATTAGCGAAGCCACACAGCGCGAGGTTTTAGAAAACCTTTTTTTAGAAGAGCAGAAGAATGAAATGGTTACAAACATCCTTCGCTTAAGAGAAGATTTGAAAAACCGGCTAGAGCGATTGCCTTTTGTAAAAAAAATCTACCCTTCCGATGCTAATTTTTTATTGGTGAAGGTCTCCGATGCAGATAAAATGTATAATAACTTGGTAAATCAGCAAGTTATTGTGCGTAATCGCTCCAAGGTGCATTTATGCGAAGGTTGCTTACGTATTACCATAGGTACAGCTACAGAAAACGACTCATTTCTAAAAGCATTTACAACATTAGGGTAAAAAAAGTCCATTTCATTCTTGAATGAAATGGACTTTTTTTAAGCACTGCCAATAAAATATATTTTTTACTGAGCAGTCATAGTATATAAATAAGTGCCTTGTTCTGCCGCAGAAACACTATCATCTACTTTTGTTAAATCCCATTTTAACCCAACAGAAGTGGTTGAAGCAGTAATGTTTCCTCCTGTAATTGCTACTTGGCGAGAAAAATTACCAGAGGTAAATGTAACTGTTGAACCGATTACCTGAAATGTACCAGAACTGCCTACAGTGGGTTGCTTATCGGCTGTGCCTACCACAGAATACCCATTAGGGTCACCATTTGCATCAAAGTTTACGGTAAGTCTGTAGTCGGGGGTAGGCGTAATGTTGCTGCCATTAAAGGTTGCCGAAGTGGTTGTTAAAGTAATGCTTGTAGGTTGTGGTTGAGGGTCTCCGCCTCCATCTCCGCCACCACAGCCAGTTAATACAAACAAGCTAAGCACAGTTGCCCAAAGGGCGAATCCTATTATCTTCTTCATGTTTTCTGATTGAGATACTTAAAATAACATATGTGTAAATATAAAAATTACTGTATAAATCTAAGCAGACTTTTATTTCCCAAATAAACTAAATAAAATAAAAATCCAGCTAATTAAAGATACTAATATAAGCAGTAAGATAACTTTTTTCGAATTTTCTCCTAACCATTTTTTGGATTGAAGAAATTTTACCTCTCTTGTTAGCTTGTCAATATCTCTTTTGTGAGAAGTATTCTCCTTTAAAAGAGTATTACGCTCTGCTAAAAGATTTTGTTGACTATCCATTAATCTGATGTTCTTTTTTTCAAGATTTTGCGTTACTCCACTTAAACTATTTTTCTCTTTTGAAAGCTTTTCTACTTGAAGATTTAACGCACCTACTTCTTTAAATAGCTTTTTTTTAGACTGTTCTAAAACTAGAATTTTTTTCTTTAACTCTTTTATCTCAGGAGGCTTAAAAATTAGCCGCCATATATTTTTAGCAGTGTTTTTACTTACCGACAAAGCTTTTTGAAGGCCTGTTAAGTTAATACTAAACGAGGGTAACTTTATTTTTGGAAAAGTAGGCTTCACTTTTTTTGTTGGCTTACCATTCAACTTCTTTTTTTTAGTTTGCGAATTAGGCGGTAACTGTGGTTTAAACCCCAAAATTTTACTCCATTGACTATACGAAATCCTGTTGGCGGGTGTATGAAAACCCACATTGAAACTCAATTGAAAGGCTTCAAACAATTCAGGAGGAAGGCGATTTAAAAAGCTAAGATACTTATGATAAGCAGCCTCATATTCTTTTCTGAAATTCTTATAAACCATTTCAACCTCAGGATACCTGAATCGCTTGTAATAATCGGTCATGTCTACTTTTCCCTGAGATTTTAAGTAGAACAGAGGGTGCGCCCAAAAAAATAAAGCATGGATTCCCACTGCTACCGACCATGCATCGGTATACAAGTTTACTTTCACTTTACCATTTCCGTTTCTTAAAAGCTGGTTCCGAATTTCGGGGGCAAGCCAATCGCCCAACTTTCCAAAAGTTTCGGCTTCGCTAGAACCTTCGTTCGTTATTGCGCCGGAGTCGTAGTCGATCACTACTAAAGCCGCTTTTTTAAGGTTGATAAAGATATTATGAGGATTTAAATCGGCATGGATGAAAGACATCAACCGCAAAACTTTAAAACCCTCTACAAGCTGTTTGGCGTACTGAAGTTTCTCTTCATTAGATTTTTGATAGAACCTAGCCTTTAACTGTTTCCGTTTTTGTAGATCTTCTTCATCGAAAAGCCGATGAAACCCCACCCAATCGGGAGCTTTAAAAAACTTGGTAATGTAACCGTAAATTTTTCTGCCATTCAATTCTCCCTCAAAAGAAACGCTAGGCAATCCTTGGAGTGCTTGAATTGTATTCAAGGATTTACCTAGCTTTTGCACTTCGTAATATTTCATCCTTTCTTGGAGCTGAAGTACCGTTTTATAAGTTTCCGGTGCTTTTTTTTGGGATGAAACAAAAAGAACTTTCACCGCTAACGAAACGGGAATTGCTTTTTCGTTGATGGAAGTACACTCGTAAACTTCTCCGAAGGCACCTGCGCCAATATGTTTATCTTTTAGCCCAAGTGTGTTGAGGGCAAATACTTGATACCCTGTGCTATGCTGATATTTTTGCACTAAAATGGTTTTCATTCTAGTGAGGCTCTTTATGTTTTTGATGAAACTTTAAAGCTGTACCACTAATTAAAATAGCGATAGAGGTGTCATCTTCTAGCAGTTGTTTTTTCTGCTGACTATTTAGGAACTTTTCTAACCAAAGTTGTAACTGTGCTTTATTAAGCACCTCATTTTCAGTAAAAAAAGTGCTGAGACCTTCAAAAAAAATTAAAAGTATTTCGGGGAATTTTTCCCAAGTACCACTTTTGTTTTTACCTGCTTTCTTTTGGTCTTCTGAGTGAAAACCATCAGTTCCTAAAATGAATATATCACCAAAGTAGGGGTCGGCACTCACTTGCAGCGAAGTTGGTAAAAGTGCTTGTTGGTTGTGGTTAGAGAAATAATTGTAAAGCACCTCTTTCCCATTTTCTAACAAAGAGTGTGGGGCAAGGTAGTTAGTAATATTCCATGGAATTTGGCTGCTTGTTTTTTGTTGCCAAAAGTTTCCTTTCAAATGGAAAATACAACCATTTCCTACATAATTTATATGAAAACCTTCTGATAGGTTTTGCTGCAATGTAATTAGCGTTGTTTCATAGCCATCTTCCGAATGGGTAAACTGCTCTGATAATAACCGATTAATTTCAGTGTAAATATTTTTTGCAGAGCTTGGTTGTTTCTTACAAAGATGCTGATATTTTTTAGTAACAAATTCGGAAGCTTCTTTTGCATGAGAGGCGGAACCTACGCCATCGGCAACGGCAATGTGATACGAATCTTTCAGTACAAAATGTGCGG
>CAZFQW010000055.1:0-11748 GCA_964521225.1 uncultured Roseobacteraceae bacterium | reverse complement strand
ACGTTGCACATCTACCGTTGGGTGAAACCACGCCACCAACTTTAGCTCTCTGATGCGCTCTCTGAACCACCAAACCACTTCTTGGGTGGTGGTAACGCCGGGCTGAATCACTTTTTCAGAAAAAGCTTCTTTAATGAGCGTGTGCCCTATTTGGCAAATTTGCTCGTAAACAATTAGCTCATTTTCAGTGCGAGTTTCTAACCAACGGATTGCCAACTGTCCATCTGCCACTATTTTATCTTGGAACTTCTTGGGGATGTAAGCCATCATTTCCTCTTGGTCGGTAGCCACTAAGCCATCGGCTAAACCAAATATTTTAGACCGATTGATGGCGATTTTATTGGGCGTTTTCTCTTCAATTAAATCTTTTAAAACGTCCCATTGGTCAGGGTTTTCTTCAGGATTCCAAATTCCTTTGAATACAGTGCCTACGCTGTATCGAGCAATGGCATATCCATCAACTGTCCCTTCTTTGTTTTTATGCATTACCAAAATGGTTCTGCGGCGCGCCGAAAGCCAAGTGGCGGGCAACATAGTTTTTAGCACAGGGTCTTCGTTGTACTCGCGCGAAACAATTATCCACATATCAATGCCTTGTTCTTCCATAATGGCGGGGAGTACGGTGCTAAAGCGCTCTTCGAGCCATCGGTTGCGCACTGCTGCCCTTTGTTCCATAGAAAGAATGACGGGCATTTCTTGGGCAAAAGCACTTTGGAAAAATGGGAACAGTACGAAGAGTAAAATCAACTTTTTCATAAGAATAGTGGTGTTGTAGTTTTTATAAATTCATTTACTTTTTTTGCTCTAGTGAGACCGATTGAAGTAGTTTTGAGATTTTTTATACCAGTTTTGATAGATTATTAAACCAATATTGTGCAGAACGGAACGTTCACATTGAAACTATTTTGGGAAAATCTATCTCCTCAAACTCACTTTTCTAACCGTTCTGCGCCCTTGGGTAGCAATTTCTAAGAGATATAGCCCATCGGCAAACGAGTTCAGGTCTATTTGGTAAACCGTTGTTGTACTTTCACTTGTTGAGGTTGCGTATAGCATTTTCCCTGTTAAATCATACAGTTTCAACTCCCAATTGGCGGCGTTTTGTTTCGGTAGCAATACGCCCAACGTACCGGCAGTGGGATTAGGGTAAACCATCATCCCCTCAAAGATTGGGTCTTCGTTGAGGGCGGTAACTTCGCCTTCTTGTACTTCTACAAACAAATCTTTGCCACCTTCTGCCTTTCCTCTTAGGTTGCCATTTTGGTTCCTAAATACCATCCCCAAACGATACACGCGTGTGCCAAACGGAACTTTGTAGTAGCTTCTTGGGGTAAGTGTTATTTCCCATTTATTGGTTTCATTGGCGACTTTCTGCATTTGCCCAATGCCATCATCTTCTCCCCAATTCCCCACTACAAAACTAGGATTCCACGATTCAGCATTTGCGCTTTCCGTAATAATTCCGGAGTGCATATATACTTTGCTTGCGCCTACTAAGCCTGCGGTGCCGTCGGTATCGGCAAGAGCGGCATCAAAAATTACTTTTATTTGGTCATCTACCATAAACTGCCCCGGTTGGGTAGTTACAATTTTCCCTTCGGGGGTTACCGCAATAAAAATGGTGCTGCCTCCCAAACCTTTCCCTAAGTTATTGCCGGTGGCATCTCTAAAATACATCCCAATTCTGAATACATTCGTCCCTTCTTCAATTCCAAAGAAATCTTTGGGTGTGAAGGTAATTTCCCATAGATTATTCTCACCCGCCACTTTTTGCATTTGTGTGCTAGTATCATTGCCTTCTCCTTTTATTTGCTGAAGTGTTGTCCCTACGGGCGAATCGCTTACAACTCCTGCCACCATAAAGACGCTTTCTGCCTCGGTTAAGCCATTGGTGCCCGCATTATTGGCAACAGAGGCATTGAAGGTAAAAGTAACTTCATCGGTTACTTTAAATTCTGTCGGATTGGTAGTAACAATGGGCTTAAATACGTTGAGTAAGTCGGTTTCGGGAGTGGGAATTTGCTTGCTGGTAAACACTTTAAACTCACCTGGGGCAAGTGTAATTTGTGCATTTACATTGCTTACTTCGAGTACTTTACCCCCTTCAAAATAGCTAAACCAATTCCCCGATTTTGTAAAACTTGGGTTGATGTTACCTTCACTTGTGCCAAAGTTTCCGATTATCACTAAGTCCATAGCTGGATGACTCACATTAATTCTCCTTACTTTACCGGAGGGAGTCCAACTAAAAGTTCCTTCGCTGAAAATCGCTTTGTTTTGCAATCGGAGGTTGATAAGCGCACTAAAAGTTTTATACAACTTAATGCGCTCAGGGTCTTGGTGGTAGTTGAGGCTATCTTTTGTGCCCCAAGGGATTGGCTTGTTTGCCACTCTACAGCCCGGTTCAATGGTTTTGCCATCGGGCGGGCAGCCATTAATGGGGATGTCGTAGCCCAACTCGCCAAATTGCCAAAACATTTTAGGCCCGGGAAGCGGAAACAGAAAAGCAGCGCCTAGTTTTACCCTTTCTAAGGCTAAAATTGGGTCTTTAATATGATAGTTTCCTTCGCTCTCCCCCGCTTGTTTATTGATATATACCAGTCGTTCTTCATCGTGGCTTTCCATGTAGGTAATCAGGTGGTTCACATTCCAGTTTCTGCTTTTTGCCAAAGCACCGTTGAAGTTTTTATTTTCATCTCCCTTTAAAGCATCGGCGTAATCGAAATGCATATTTCCCCAAAGCATCATGCCGTATTCGGCAAGTTCTTTTTCTTCTTGGTTTACGGCTAAATGTTCTAAGCTTATGTAGGCATTGGGGTGCTTCTCCCAAATTTTATCTGCCATTCGCTTTAAAATGGCAATTCTCGAAGCATCGTAGGCACTCCAAGCGCCCACATCGTTAGGGTTATTTTTTTGTGTAAATCCTTTGGAAAGGTCGAAGCGATAGCCATCGAAATTGTACTCGTTGAGCCAATATCGGTTTACCGTATCTACAAAGGCTTGTGTGTAGGCACTTTCGTGATTGAAATCGTAACCCACATTAAAAGGATGGATGGCGTCGGGGTTAAACCACGGGCTATTTGCCGCCGGCTTATTTTGGCTGGCATTCCAGTACATTTGCACCATGGGATTCTGCCCAAAAGCATGGTTGAGCACCATATCGAGCAGTACCACAAAGCCCTCCTCATGTGCTTTATCAATAAATTTCTTTAAGTCGTTTTTGCTGCCGTAGTATTTGTCGGGGGCGAAAAAGTAAGAGGGATTGTAGCCCCAACTTTCGTTGCCTTCAAACTCCATAATGGGCATTAATTCAATGGCATTTACGCCCAATCGCTTGAGGTACGAAAGGGTATCGGCGAGGTCTTGGTAACTGTGTGAGCCTAGGAAATCGCGTAGCAGTAATTCGTAAATAATTAAGTCTTCGTTGGCGGGGCGTTCCCCTGCCACTTCGGGGGATTTCCACTCGTAGGGTTGTTGAGCAGTTTGTAACACAGAAGCCACGCCGTAATCAGTTCGGTTGTATTTCAGAAGATTTGGATAAACTGATTCTGGGATGAAAGCATCGTTCCACGGGTCGGCAACTTTTTCGGCATAAGGGTCGCCTAGTTTGAGGTCATCCGTCCAATACTGATAGGCGTATTCTTTTCCAGCTTCTAGCCCATCAAATTCAATCCAAAACTTTTCGCCATCAGGGGTTTTATTCATCTGAAATTCGGGCTTTACCTGCCAATTGGTAAAGTCGCCTACTACGTAAACGTTTTTTTTGCCGGGGGCAATAAGTACCAAGCCTACTTTGGTGGGGTCTTGAGAGAAATAGTTAATTCCGGTGGTTAAATAATTAGGTAGCGCTGCGATTTTATTTGGGTCGCTAATCACAAAATTAACTTCTTTTTCGGCGACTAAACTTTCGCTATCAATTTGTGCTTCCAACGTAAATTTGACTGTACCCGAAGTAGCGACAGAATAATTAAACGAAATATTTTGAACGCCCTGCTGCCTTACCAATTCTTGAAAACTGTTCCCCGAATCAGCCGATAATTTTATGGAGGCTGCGGCTTTGTTGGTTTCGCCCGAAATAGTTGCACTTTCTCCTTCATTTAAAAATACGGTTGAGGCGCTAGGAGAGGTAAAACGGATAAAATTACTTACGGGGATGTCAACATAAATATCCTGATTTTGAGCTACAAAACCGCCTTCAAAGTTGCCCGGCGTACCTCTACCGGCTTTTGTTCCATCCGTATTTCTGAATACCATAGAAAGTCGGTAGATGGGCTGCCCTTGGGGGACTTTGTAGTAACCTCTTATATCAGGGTTAAGGGTAATTTGCCATTTGTTTTCTTCTTCGGCCACTTTGGTCATTAGCCCAATGCCGTCATCTTGCCCCCAATTGCCAATTACATGTTCCCAGGCAGTGCCATTTTCGCTTTCGGTAACTACGCCAGTATGGATATACACTTTATCGGCACCTACCAGTTCGGCATTGCCTTGGGAGGCATCGAATGTGATTGTTGCGGCTTCGCCATCGGGCTTGGGTGCTTTAGGGGAAATACTAACAATTTGCGCTTTTACAGCGAAAGGAACGAATAAAAGTAAAAAAAAAAGTTTGCTGATTTTCATGCTTTTAATGATTTTAGGGCGCAAAGAACCACCCTTATTCTATGTTAATAAGATTGTTAGTTTAAATATAAGTTTATTGATTGTTAAGGGGAAATGAATCTACCTATAACCGAATGAAAACCCAATACTAAAGGCAGGATGCCACTTTTTTGCTTCCACGCCTGTGAGTCCTGCACGAAGGTGAAGCCCCCACAAGTCAACAATTACACCTCCTTCCACTACCCAAGTGAGGAAATCGGCATCGGTATTAATGGCGTATTCTTTTCCGAAAACTCTACCATCTTCACGTTCTTCCACCTCAAAAAGTGTTTGCGTGTATTGCGCACCACCGCCTCCAAAAATCCAAACCGGGCGAACGATTTTTTGGGTAAAGCCTAGAGTGGCAATGGCACGTTGTTGTACCGTTCTTCCTGTAAAGTCAGATTCATCGTAATTGCGGGTCAGGTCATTGGCCCCGGTGTTGTCAAACTCGTAACGGTAGGTCTTGAAAATATCGGCATTGGTTCTGGCAGCGAAGTAGAAGGCAGGTCTTCTTTGGCTAAGTGCTCCCATCGAAATGCCCAAGTAGGCAGCGGTATCAAAATGATAGGCAACAAAAAAGCGGTTGAGTCTTCCATTTCTTTTAGCGTTGGTTTTTAGCTTTTTATCAATTCTATTCAATTGCTGAACGGCATAATCTCTTTCATCGCCCAAAGGGAAATCGGCAAGATAATCGTTATAGTATCTTTTTGCTTGAGAGAAGTTTTCTAAGTCGAAAGCTTGGTCGGCGAGCTGAATCCAAGTATTTTTTAAATAATCTCTTGCTTCTTCAGCATATTTTCCTTCGGGATATTTATTGAGATATTCTCTATATTTTTCGGGCTTTGTACTTCTTTTCACCTCTTTGAAATAACGGGCTTCTTTGCCTGTTTCTAATAAATCTCTTATTTCGCTATAATGCCCTCCCGATGGGAAACTCTGTAAATAGTAATAGTAGGCACTGTCTGTATCTGTTCGTTTTACTTGCTCATAGGCTGCTTGTTCCCAGCCGTTTAGCGTAATAGTTGCCTCGCCAGAGTGCCTTCCCGTTGGGAATCCTTGCAGGTAATTGGCTAATGCTTGGGGGGTGTTTTTATTAAGTGCATTTTCATACGTTTTATCATCTATGAGGGCACTCGCCTCCCTAAAGTGTCTTCCGTTGGGATATTCTTGAAGGTACTTTTTAAGTGCCGAAGTGCTTTCTCGTGCATTGTCGAAATTATAATCGTCGATAATAGCGATTGCCTCTTCTCTGTGTTTACCATTTGGATAATTGGTTAAATAAGCTTCTAGCAGCGCAATATTGGTAGTTTCTGTCGCTTTTTCAAAGACGATGTCGTCTTGTTCAAGTTGGTTGGGTAACTCATTCAAGATTCTTTGGACATCTTTATAGGCAGCAGACGACTTACTAGTTGAAAGGTTGAAAAAAGCAGAAGCTTCTATTCGAGTTCCTAAAAAATCGCGGATTTCGTACAAAGAGCGTACGAGCATATATTGCGTGCGGGCATTTTCAAAGTTACCTGCTTGCTCCTTGGTTAATTTGAGCCAATAGGCTGCGGTAGAATAGTCGCCTTGCTCAAACGCTTCTATTCCTTTTTGGCTCATGCCCTCTTTATCTTGAGCGGCAAGGGAAAGGGTGGAAAAAACGAACAAAAAGATAAGTCCAAAAACTTTACGTAGTTTCATTTTTTTTAAGCTTGTTGAAAACGCAAAAAAACTCCAATATATCGGATAAATCAATCAAAAGTAAAGACAATTAACAAAGAAAAGGCTGCCTTCTATCGAAGACAGCCTTTTCTTTTTGGCTTTTAGTTACTTTCCCTCTCAGTTTTTTACATTCTTACTTGAATGAAGTCAATCTGACCTAGTTTATTGATTCTTAGGTTTTTGACTTTGATTACATTGTCTAGTTTCGAAAATCTTAACTGCTCTAGGTATTCGTCAATGCTTAATTGGGAACTTGAATTAAGCAACGATGCGCTGTTAAACTTTTCTTGGTACTGAACGGACACTAAGCTGTTGTTTAACGAAAAAAGCTGTTTTAGGTCTTCTACTAAAACATCTTTGTCTTGCTCTTGAATGTTATTGTCTGCGAGTTTATTCAAGGTGTTTTCCACATAAAAACGCGTATAGCTTGCCTTACTTTCATTTTTAGAAGAAGTGGTGGCAAAGCTGTAAACAGAATAATCCAAAGCAACAAAAACAACAACTAACAAGAGGCTAAATAAGTACCCTTTAGAAGGATTTAGATAACGCAACCTGTTTTTGTAAATGTTGTAAAATGCTACTGAGTTCGAGATAATAAAGAAAGCGATTAGCAAAAAGGGAATGTAATCATTCATAGTTGATGGGTAGTTTGAAGTTTATAGAGTAATAGTATAACATAGAATTCTCGATATATAATATGCTAATATTCTAATTTTTTCTAGAAAAAATTATACTTTTCAAATTATTAACAACATTATTTTGTCTACTCTTTAAAAATAGTTGTCTGCGCTGGAAGCAACCTAAAAGATTTTCTGTGGTATTCTGTTACTCCAAACGCTTTAATTGCCTCTCTGTGCGCTTTTGTAGGGTAACCAACATTAGACTCCCAAGCATACTCAGGATGTTTTTTTGAAAGATTAATCATGAGCCTATCGCGGTACGTTTTTGCCAATATTGAAGCCGCTGCAATGGAAAGATACTTTCCATCGCCTTTTACGATACACTCAAAAGGTATCTCCTTATAAGGAGTGAAACGGTTTCCGTCAATCAATAAAAATTCTGGTGTGGGATTCAGTTGCTCAATTGCCTTATGCATGGCAGCAAACGAAGCCTTTAAAATATTGGTGTTATCTATCTCTTCGGCTGAAACTTCTGCAATGGCATAAGCCAACGCTTCTTTCAAAATGATTTTTTCGATAGTCTCCCTTTTGGCTAGCGATAATTGCTTGGAGTCGTTGATTTCATGGTTGGTGAAACTGGGCGGAAAGATAACCGCCGCAGCCACCACAGGTCCTGCTAAACAGCCACGACCCACCTCATCGACCCCTGCCTCTATTTTTCCGCTTCCAAAGTTGGGTAATAGCATTATTCAAAGGTTAGAAGCTGACTGTTTTTTTCAACATTATCGCCTTGGTTTACTTTAATTTTAGCCACAACGCCATCGCCCATTGCCTTAAGCACATTCTCCATTTTCATGGCTTCCAAAATCATTAAAGCATCGCCTTTTGCCACTTGCTGACCTTCTTTTACTAAAATATTAAGTACCAAACCGGGCATAGGAGCTTTTAACTCATTTATTTTTTGAGTATTGGCTGCCGAAATCCCCATTTTTTCTAAAAGAAGCGTCATTTTATCTTTCACACCAAAATCAATCATTTTTCCGTTGATTTTGATTTGGTACTCTTTGCCTTCCTCGGTTGTTTTTGCCAATTCAAGCGAGTAAGAATGATGATTGTAAATAGCGTGGTAATGGTTCCCGTCAATATGCTGAATGTCCCATTCAAACAGTTCGTTATCAATAAAAATTTCTCCGTTTTTTTCTTCTATTTCAAAATGTTTTTCGCCACTGTTAATTTTAAGCATTTTAAAATCTATTTAATGATGTGTTTTATTGGGAATATAAAAGTACTAGTTAGAAGTATAAAAGTTAATTTTAATTCCGATAAAACGAAGAATATTTTTACCAATCTTCGCCGCCAATTAGCACTTTTTAATAACAACCATGAAGGATTTTTTTAAAATTTCAGAAGCAAAACAACGAAAGGTGCTTCAAGCAATTATTGTCGGTTACCTTATAGCTAACCTGTTTTTTTTGTTTTATGAAGGCATTTGGCGGAGTGTAGATACCACGCGCTATTTGCAGCAATCGGAAAGACTTTTAAACGGACAGATGCAAGGCGTAGGTTACTACTACCTCAGTTATGTAGTGGTAGTATCAGTTTTCTAACTCTTACAACTTCCTCATTTTTTTATTGGCTTATTCCAAGTGCTTGTTTCGGTGCTTTCGCTGGTTTGCTTAAAAAGGCTCATCCAACAATACACGGCTTCTTTTTATATTCCTTTGGTTGCTTTGTTATTTATAGCAATTTATTTTAATTATTGGAAATGGAATACTACGCTCATGACCGAATCGCTGTATTGTTCCATCAGTATTATTTGGTCGTATTTTTTATTAAATGCCCCTCAACGAAAACTTTTTTTGGTAGCCTCTTTGGTTCTTGTGATTCTCCTCGTGTTTATGCGACCCAATGGCTGGATGTTATTTTTAATTCAAGGTTTATGGATTTTAAAACAGTACGTTAAACTCAATAAAACCTTCGTATTAATTTCGGTAGTTGTATCTGTTTCTTTTTTGTTGATAGTTTGGTTTTCGCCTTTTTCGCAAAAGATGATTCACCAACAAAGTTTAATTCATTGGAAATACGGAACGATTATATGGGGATATTGGGAATGGCGCTACCCGCTGTTTGAAGATAGCCTAGTTTTAACTTGGAACACGCTGTTTGAAGGTTTTAAAATTGCAACGATAAGAGTTGCCCTAGAAATTTCTGGCATAAGACCTTATTTTTCTCTTGCTCATAATGTTGTAGTGGGCTTTTATATGCTTTCGGTACATCTGCTAGCGATAATTAGCTTGTTTAAGAAACGCCTATGCCCGTTAGAACAACTTTCTGCATTTTTGTTTTTAGGGCAGTTTGCCATTGTAGCAGCCACCTTTGCAGATTGGGAAGGACGTTTCGCCTACCAAATTTTGCCTTTCACTGTGGTACTTGCGAGTTTTCAGATAGAGCGAACTGGAAAGAATTTTATGCAATTGCACTTTAATGGTATTTGTACCGCTAAAATTTTCTAATTTAGGAAACACCAATTTCCATTTTTTAGAACCATTATTTCGGCTTTAATATGATACATATTGTACAAAGAGGGGAAACGCTTTTCAGAATAGCTAGAAAATATAATTTAACGCTCGGAGAACTACAGCAACTAAATGAGCTGAGCAGTGCCGATACTATTAAAGTGGGGCAATCGCTTAAGGTAAAAGAAGAGGCGACTGTTGAAAGTAATCGGACAGCATCCAAAGCTTATACAGTGGCTAGTGGCGATTCGCTCTATAGTATCGCCAGCCGTTTTTCTATTTCAGTTGATAAGCTGAAAGCACTGAATAATTTACAGGCAAGTAGTGCTATTTATCCGGGTCAGGAATTATTTGTATCTCAAGTGGCAAAGCCTAAAAAAGAAATTACCACCCAAGTACTAGAAAATACCGAGTTTTATACAGTGTTGAGGGGCGATTCTCTCTTCAGAATTTCTAATCAGTTCAATTTGCGATTAACGGAACTACTTGAAATCAACGGTTTAGGAACCGATGCTTCTATTGTACCCGGGCAAACGTTAAGGGTAAAAAAAGTGGCAGAAGATAACAGCCGCACCGCAACGGTAAATACAAATAGCCTTTACATCGTAAAACCGGGAGATTCTCTGTACGGAATTGCCGTAAAACATGGGGTAACTGCCAAACAGTTGCAAGAATGGAACGGTTTAAAAGAAGCTTCGGGAATTAGTGCAGGACAAAAGCTAATTGTTAAAAGCGAAACTAGCACGGCAGCACCTCAACTAGGCAATCAGCCAACCGAAGTGAAAAAACCTGAGTTTTACATAGTACAAAGAGGCGATTCGCTTTTTGCCATCGCCAACAAACACGGATTAACTATCTCTGAAATTAGGAGGTTGAATAAGCTTTCTGCCCAGAGTACCGTTTTCCCCGGACAAAAACTAATAGTGAACAAAGAAGTTCCTTCGGAAAAAGAAGAGGCAAAAACCGTTTTTTACACGGTACAACGCGGAGATACCTTATTTGGAATTGCCAACAAACATAGGCTAGGCAGAGATGAACTTTTGAAGCTAAATAATCTTTCTTCTCAAGCAACTATTTTCCCCGGTCAGCGATTGAGAATTGCCCCCGACCAAAACCAACTTTCCGAAACAGAACCACAAGCACCAGAAAATTTGGGCAAGAAAAGAAAAACGAAAAAGTACATTGTAAAAAAAGGCGATTGGCTTTCTAAAATCGCCAGAATGCACAATGTAAGCATTGAAGAAATAGTTGAGTACAACGATTTAAGCTCTACCAATATAAAAGTAGGAGAACGTTTGTACATACCAAAGCCCAACCAAACTCCCATCCCCAAACATTTCAGGAAAATAGCCAAAAAAATCAGAAAAGCTAGGCAAGAATACGAACTCGCCTACGAAAATGGAGAAGATTTATTTGAGTTTGGTTTAAAGGGTGCTTTAGGCAATGTAAATCGGATGTACCCTGCCGATGTCGATAGCGTACAAAAGCGTTTAGTGCAACTGTCTTTTCTGCCGGAAAGCCACAACGAAGATCCTTTCGTACTGCAACACAAGTTAGGTACTCGTCCGCTATGGCACCAAAGTATTCCTAAAACAATTGCAGCAATTCAGGCATTTCAAGAAAATTTCAAAGTAGCTTTTTGGGCAGAAGAACCCAAGCGGCACGATCTACTCGATGGGGTAACTTACCACGAAGCAGTAGTTAGTCCGGGCGATTTAACCTATAAAATATTAGAAGAATACACCCAATATACTTTATCGGTGCCCCATCCTTATCACAAAAAAGAACAAATAGAAGCCCATTTTAACAACTTCCATATTAGCAGACACACGGTAGATTACCGAGGGGTTTCGTTTATTGGTTTATCTAACCCCGAGATTCCAATGGAAGTATTTGCAGGTTTAGGTTTAGACGAAACCTTGGCACAGGCGGTAAAATATGTATCGGCACACGAGGGAAACTTCGATGCCATTAACACTTACGACAAGGCTATTTTTTCCTACGGATTTATTCAGTTTGCAGGTGCAGGAGGAGGACTAGGCGCTGTAATGGCAAAAATGAAAACGAAAGAACCCAAGCTTTTTGAAGCTTATTTTATCGATTGTGGCATTGATGTAGAACCGATTTACAGCGGCAGTAAAATAGTAGGCGGCGAACTCAAAGTATTCGACTTAAACAATACCGATGGTATTTTTGAGAAGCGAGGCGAAGCCGCAGAAAAAGCAATTGCCTTAGATGTTGAACTCTACGGCCCATTTATAAAAGCGGGG
>CAZFQW010000054.1:0-11842 GCA_964521225.1 uncultured Roseobacteraceae bacterium | reverse complement strand
TTTGAAGAGTTACCTTTAATTTTTAATTATTTAGGATCTAAAGTTGTTCCTGCTAATTCTAATGCAGTATACTCACCCTCTCCAATCACCACAATGTCAACCAATTCCTCTCTTAAGGTATGTTCCGGAAAAAGCGTCGGATGGATTCCTCCCCAGACAATTTTGATTGATGAATTGTGTTGTCGCACATACTCTGAAATTTTTAATGCCGGTAATATTTGAGCGGTCATCACCGATAATCCAACAAGCAATACTTTATCTTTGGTAATTGCATCTGTTACTTCATTTGCTTTACCCAAGCCATAACCTACAATGCCATTTCCGTTACCGACTACAACAATTGCTGAAAAGCTAAATCTTCTACCTCCTTTTACAACCTTAGCTACCCTTTTTATTGCAACTACTCGCTCCTTCAGATCAATATCGCTTGCTTTTACTCTTTTATTCATTGCGTATTTTATTTTTCTGATGAATTAGAATTGTAAGCCATTCTCTCTTGCACCATCGGCTACAGCTTTTATTTTTCCGTGATAAAGGTAACCATTACGATCAAATACTACTGAATCTACCCCTTTATCTTTTGCCTTTTCAGCCACTTTCTCCCCTACTTTCTTAGCTACTTCTATATTAATGCTCTTAGCATCTGAAAATTCTTTAGAAGATGCTGAAGCTATTGTTACTCCTTCAACATCATCAATCAACTGCACATAGATACCTGTATTACTTTTATATACAGACATTCTTGGCCGCACTGCCGTGCCAGAGATGTTCTTGCGAACGTTTCTCTTAATTCTTAATCTTCTTAAAGATTTATTACTCTTCATGACAGTTCAATTTTATTTACCACCCGCTTTACCTGCTTTTCTTCTAATCTGCTCTCCTTGGAATTTAACACCCTTACCTTTGTAAGGTTCTACTTTCCTTAAAGACTTTAACTTTGCAGCTACTTGACCTATTAATTGCTTATCAATGCTTTCAATTGTTACTACAGGGTTTTTACCTTTAGCAGTTTCCGCAGTTACACTAATTTCTTCGGGTAACTTGAAATAGATGTTATGAGAATATCCTAAACTTAACTCTAAAAGATTATCTGATTTAACCTCTGCTCTAAATCCTACACCTACTAGTTCTAGAGTTTTCTTATAACCGCTGGTTACTCCTTCAATCATATTTGAAAGCAATGATCTGTACAAACCATGCATTGCTTTATGGCTTTTCTGTTCAGATGCTCTGCTAAGCAAAACTTGTCCATCTTCAATCGATAATGTAACACCTCCTCCAATATTTTGGGTAAGCGTACCTTTTGGTCCTTCAACCGAAACGGTTTTATTACTATCGTCAAAATTTACTTTAACTCCGCTTGGGACTTCTATTGGATTTTTTCCTATTCGAGACATAGTTTTATCCTTTTATATTAATAAATGTAGCAAAGCACTTCTCCTCCAATATGAAGGGTTCTAGCTTCTTTATCAGTCATCACACCACGAGATGTTGAAACGATAGCTATTCCTAACCCGTTCAAAACTCTAGGTATGCCATCGGCTTTGGCGTACTTACGCAAGCCTGGCTTACTAACTCTTTCTAAGTGCACCATTGCAGAGAGCTTAGTCTGAGGGTTATATTTTAAGGCTATTTTAATGATACCCTGAGGAGTACCTTCATCGGTAAACTTGTACCCTTGTATGTAACCTTTATCATGAAGAACTTTAGTAATTTCTTTCTTGATATTAGAGGCTGGAATTTCAACAATTCGATGATTAGCCTTGATTGCGTTTCTTAATCTCGTTAAGTAATCAGCTATTGGATCTGTCATTAGATTATCTTTTAAATTTCTTCGATCACAAATTGAGTGAGCAGAAAGTATCTACCAACTGGCTTTTGTAACTCCTGGAATTTTACCCTGAGATGCCAATTCTCTAAATGTTACCCTTGAAATACCAAAGCGTCTCATGTAGCCCTTTGGTCTTCCGGTTAGTTTACATCTATTATGTAACCTTACTGGAGATGAATTTCTTGGTAGTTTATCAAGACCTACGAAGTCTCCCTTTTCTTTTAATTCAGCACGCTTCTTAGCATATTTTGCTACTAATTTTTCTCTTTTCCTTTCACGTGCCTTTACTGCTTCTCTAGCCATGAATATTATTTATTTTGATTTTTTAAAAGGCATACCTAAAGCTTTTAACAACTCGAAACTGTGCTCATCAGATTCAGATTTAATCACAAATGTGATATCCATTCCCGAAATCTTTTTCACTTTATCTATAGAAATTTCAGGAAAAATGATTTGTTCTTTTACACCTAGTGTGTAATTTCCTCGTCCGTCAAAACTTTTATCACTTACTCCTTTGAAATCTCTAACTCGTGGCAATGATATAGTTACAAGTCTGTCTAAAAACTCATACATTTTATCTCCTCGTAGGGTCACTCTTGCACCAATCGGCATGCCTTCTCGAAGCTTAAAGTTCGAAACAGATTTCTTTGCATAAGTCGGTACTGCTTTTTGCCCCGAAATAGTTGTAAGCTCTTCTATACCAATATCTACTAGCTTTTTATCAGATACTGCATCACCAATACCCTTGTTAATAGATATTTTTTCTAACCTAGGAACTTGCATTAAGGACTTTAATCCTAATTGGTCTTTAAGCGAGACTGCAATTTCCTCTTTATACTTCTGTTTTAATCTAGGTGTAGCCATTAGTCTATAAATTCTCCTGTTTTCTTAGAGTATCTTTTAAGCTTTCCACTTTTTTCGTCGAGTTTTTTTCCGATACGAGTTCTATCACCAGATTTTGGATCAAGAATCATTAGATTACTCATGTGAATAGCTGCTTCAGTTCTCTCCTCTCCTCCTTCAGGTTTTTGAGCTGAAGGCTTAACATGCTTAGTGATGATATTTACATCTTCAACAATTGCACGGTTTTTTTCACGTAACAATTTAAGAACTGTACCTGTTTTGCCTTTGTGGTTACCAGCAGTAACAACTACTTTATCGCCAGTTTTTATTTTGAATTTTACGTTACCCATCATTATAATACTTCTGGAGCCAAAGAAACAATTTTCATAAACTGCTTTTCTCTTAATTCACGAGCTACAGGTCCAAAGATACGAGTACCTCTTGGCTCATTGTTATTATTTAAGAGTACTGCAGCATTATCCTCAAAGCGAATATAAGAACCATCTTTTCTTCTAATTTCTTTCTTAGTTCTTACCACGACTGCTTTAGAAACAGTGCCTTTTTTTAAACTGCTAGACGAGATTGCAGACTTAACAGTCACAACAATTTTATCTCCTACTGAAGCATACCTCTTTCCCGTTCCTCCTAGTACTCTAATACAAAGTACTTCTTTCGCTCCACTATTGTCAGCAACATTTAATCTAGATTCTTGCTGTATCATTCTAAATAAATTTTAAATCTTTAAAATTTGCTACTTAAGTAAGAAATTATCTTGCTCTCTCTAGAACCTCTACTAATCTCCATCTCTTATTCTTACTAAGAGGTCGTGTTTCCATGATACGTACTTTATCGCCTATTTGGCAAACGTTTTCGGCGTCATGAGCCATAAACTTGGTGGTTTTCTTAGTAAATTTACCGTAGATAGCATGTTTAATTTTTCTTTCAACAGCTACGGTGATAGAAGCTTCCATTTTATTGCTAACCACCAATCCTACTTTTTCTTTTCTGCTTTTCCTTTCTTCCATTACTCCTTAATTATTTATTCACCTGCTTGGGCAAATAGACTTTTGATACTGGATTTTCTCAAAGTTATCGGATACTCTTTATTTAAAATCGAGTATACGTTGTCGGCTGTAACTTCTCCTGAAGAAATTTTATCACTTAATTCCCTAGTAACTTTCTCGTTAAGAATGGTTTTCATGGTAGCAACCATCTTTCTTAAATGAGTAATTCTTCTTGGATTTTCAAGTGGTGATACCGCATGAGCAAATTTTAATCTTTGCAACTCTTTCTCAGTAGCATCTACTGAGTCGCTCAATTCTTTGATTGATAAGTTTCTATATTCTACGCTATTCTTCATCGTTCACTATCCGTTGTAGTCCACTCTAGTAACAAACTTGGTCTTGATTGGCAATTTCTGCGCAGCTAAGCGTAGAGATTCTTTTGCTATGTCAACACTTACTCCATCAGCTTCAAATAATACAGTACCAGGTCGTATAGTAGCTACCCAATATTCTGGAGCACCTTTACCTTTACCCATACGTACTTCAGCTGGTTTTTTAGTGATTGGTTTGTCCGGGAAAATTCTAATCCAAACTTTACCTTCCCTTTTCATTGAACGTGTTAGCGCGATACGCGCGGCCTCAATTTGACGGGATGTAAGCCATCCGGCTTCTAAAGATTTTATTCCGAAACTACCAAAGGAAATCTTGTGTCCTCGTTGAGCGAGCCCACGTACTCTTCCCTTCTGCTTCTTTCTAAATTTGACTCTTTTTGGTTGTAACATAATACCTACTTTTGAAGTAGAAGAAAATATTTTATACTTCTATCTTTGCAGATAGACATTTGAATAATAAAATGTTCGCTTATCAAATTGAGACTTTTGCTTATGTTCAAATAAGCATAGTTTCTCATAAGGGAGTGCAAAGATAGATTTATGTTTTGAAAATCAAAAGCTGAACCCACATTTTTAGTAAATTATTTTATTACATCGGAAATATTGCTTTTTCAACAAGTAATTCCTTGAGTTTAGATACTGTGTAAGCTATCTCATCCTTGGTAGTGTACTTGCTAAAAGAAAATCTTATGGGTGCGTGTGCCTTCGATTGTTCTGATAGAGCTGCTATTACATGGGAGCCAACATGGGAACCACTTGAACATGCACTTCCGCCCGAGACTGAAATTCCGTGTAAGTCTAAATTAAATAACAACATGCTCGCTTGGCTGCTATTCACTCCAATGTTCAGCACAGAAGGCAGACTCTCATTTACGTCGCCCGACATGCCATTGTATATGAAGGTGTTTCCAAGAGTATGCGTTATTTGCTCTATCATATAATTCTTTAGACCATTCATATATTTTAGAGACTTCTCGCTGGTAGAGAGAGAGAGTTCTAGAGCTTTTGCAAGTCCGATAATTCCGTAGGTATTTTCAGTGCCTCCTCGCATGTTTCTTTCTTGCCCCCCTCCTGTAATAAAAGAAGATATTTTTAGTCCTTTCCTTAGATACATAAATCCCACCCCCTTAGGTCCATGAAATTTATGCCCTGCTCCAACAAGACTATCGACTGGCAATTTTTTCACATCTTGTTGATAATAACCAATAGTCTGGACTGTATCACTATGAAAATAGGCATTATACTCTTTACAAAGTTCGGCTATCTTGGCTATTGGGTTAATATTCCCGATTTCATTATTTGCATGCATTAATGAAACTAGGGCATTGGGAGATTCTTTTAAGAGACTTTCAAGATGTGAAAGGTTTAACTTCCCTTGGCAGTCATTCTCTACTATTTTTAACGCTATTAATCCTTCTCTTTCAAGTGCTTCTAAAGTATGTAAAACGGCATGATGTTCTAGTTGACTAGAGATAGCATATTTGACTTTGTGCATCTTCACCACTCCTCTTAAAAAGGTATTATCTGCTTCTGTTCCGCCTGAAGTGAAATAAATTTCTGAAGGATATGCATTAAGAAGTTCAGCAATGGATCTTCTGGCTTTTTCAACAGCAGTTTTTACTTCTCTGCCATGCGAGTGAGTAGACGAAGGATTGCCAAATCCATTTCGCATGAAGGGCAACATCGCCTCAAGCACCTCAGGAGCTAACGATGTAGTTGCAGCATTATCTAAATATGCTTTCATATTCGTTTACTTATAGGTTAAAAATATAGCCGAAAAAGTGAGTTGCCTTAGCGCATTAATCTTGCGCCTTAAAGGCGATAATCTCTTTTATATCTTCAATAATCTTATTCGCTAAATGTGCTGAGGTCGAAGGGGAATCTGACTCAGAATAAATACGTATGATAGGTTCGGTATTCGATTTTCTTAAATGTACCCACTCTTCTGCAAATTCAATTTTCACCCCATCTTCTCTATTAATAGGGTTACTATTATATTTTTCGACAATTTTTTCTAAGATATCATCAACATCCATTTCGGCGGTTAGCTCTATTTTATTTTTTGAGATGTGATAGTCGGGGTAGCTTTTTCTTAACATTTTAGTAGTCCCTTTAAACTGGGCTAAGTGCGATAAAAATAAAGCAATTCCTACTAAGGCATCTCTTCCATAATGTAACTCTGGATAGATGATTCCCCCATTTCCCTCGCCACCAATAATGGCATTGCACTCTTTCATCTTTGCCACCACATTCACTTCGCCAACCGCAGAGGCGTAGTACTGTCCTCCTGATTTTTCGGTTATATCGCGGAGGGCTCTTGTAGACGATAAATTAGAGACGGTATTGCCCACAGTGTTTTTGAGGATATAATCTGCTACGGCTACTAGTGTGTACTCTTCGCCAAAAGGTGTTCCGTCTTCACAAATAAGTGCTAAACGATCTACGTCTGGATCTACTACAATTCCTAAGTGAAAGTTCCCCATTTCAATTTTAGTACAGATTTCAGTAAGGTTTTCGGGAAGCGGTTCTGGGTTGTGCGGAAATTTACCTGTAGGTTCTCCGTAAATCACTTCAAAATCTCTAACTCCTAAAGCGGTTAGCAGCTTAGGAATTGCAATACCGCCACTAGAGCTTACAGCATCGACTATGATTCTAAATTTTTTTTCTTCAATAGCAGTAGTATCTACTAGCGGGAGTGCTAGTATGCGTTCGATATGTTTATCGAGGTAAGTATCGTTCGTTAAAATTTCCCCTAGTTTTTGGCTCTGAACGTATTCAAAATCGTTTTTTTCTGCCGAGTCTAGTATTATAGCACTATCGGCAGCAGATACAAACTCACCGTTAGCACTCAATAATTTAAGGGCATTCCAATTTGCAGGATTATGGCTTGCTGTAATAATGATACCTCCTCCTGCTTGTTCTTCAACAACAGCTAATTCTACAGTTGGTGTTGTCGAAAGTCCTAAGTCGACTACATCGATACCTAAACTGCTAAGTGTTGCTGAGGTTATCTGGTTAATCATTTTACCAGAAACACGCGCATCTCTCCCTATAACTACTTTTTTAGGGAAGTTTTCTTTTGAAAGAAGCCAAGTACCATAGGCACTCACAAATTTAACTACATCGGATGGAGTTAACCCTTTTCCTTCTTTCCCACCAATAGTGCCTCTTATTCCTGATATTGATTTAATTAATGTCAATTGAAGTTTGAATTTGATAAGGTCGCAAAAGTATTAAATTTTGAAGTCTAACTATCATAGTTTCATAAACTGTCCGAATTATTTTTCCTTATCGCTCTAAAAACACAAGTCGACCAAGTTTATATCAGAATAATTAAAGATAAAGGAAGTTCTAATACTTCTTTTCCTTTTAAATCAAAAACCATTTACTGTAAAGCCTCCGTCGACTACAATGTGTTGCCCTGTAATAAAGCCTGCTGCGGGAGTGCATAAAAAAGCAACGGTAGCTCCTACTTCTTCTGGTTTACCAATTCGGTTTAAAGGCGTTCTGCTTAAAACAGCCTTAAGATATTCTTTATTTTGAAGTACTTGCTTTGCCAAAGGGGTCTCTATGTACCACGGGGCTACCGCATTTACTCTTATATTATCTTTTGCCCATTCTACCGCTAAGTTCCTAGTCATTTGGTGCATGGCTGCTTTGGTCATGCCATAGGGAACGCCTGTTTTTAAGTGAGTAACCCCTGCTACAGACGAAATATTTACAATTGCCCCTCCTTCCGATTTAGATAAAAATGGATGGCAAATGGTCGATAGCTGAAATGCTGAATTTAAATTAGTATTAAATATATAGTCAACTTCTTCGGTTGTATATTCGAGTGCTTCTTTTCTAATATTTGTTCCTACGTTATTCACTAAAATATCAAGTTGCTTTCCTTCTTCAATAATACGATTTGCAATTAAGCTTCTTCCGCTTTCTGTGGTAACGTCTGCGGCGATACCGCCTACCTGGTTGGGATACTTTAAATCTAACGATACTAACAGCGCATCAATATCATGCTTTGTTCTTGCCACAATGGTTACAAAGCAACCTAAATCTAAAAGACTTTCTGTAATCGCTTTGCCTATCCCTTTAGTACTTCCTGTTACAAGTGCTTTCTTACCCGTCAGATTTAATAATTCTTTCATTGTTTTAATAGTAGTTTAAAAATATCTGCATACAATATTTAGTTTTTGACAAAGTGTTAGAGATGCATAAACTCTCAATACAATAGATTCGTTGATTAGAAAGAACGTTAATTCTCTTTAACTTTGCGAGAAATTATCTCACTTTCGGGTTACTGAAGTAACCTTTACAATAGAAGAAATAGAATAGGTGGCAAAATTATAGCTACACTACATTTAAGCCTTTTTAATACTAATTTTATAAAACTAATTCGATTATGTGGAAAAGAAACTTTAGTCTGTTTATGATTTTCTCATTAATTGGGTTTTCTGCCGTAGCCCAAGGTAAAATTGAGTTCGAAAAAACCTCACACGATTTCGGCACGCTTCAAGAGGAAAATGGAGTAGCTGATGTTACCTTTTCTTTTAAAAATATCGGTACAAAACCAATTAAGCTTACCGATGTAAAAGCTTCATGTGGTTGTACTACCCCCGATTGGACCCAAAACGAGGTGGCCCCTGGCGAAACTGGTTATGTAAAAGCAAGTTATAATACTCGTAACCGACCTGGGAAATTCAATAAAACGGTAAGTGTAAGAGTAAAAACTGATGAAGACCCTGATAGCTCACCACAACTTTTTGTTTTAAGAATTTCCGGAGATGTTACTCCTCGCCCTAAAGGGCCTAGCGATTGGTACCCAATGGAGTCAGGAAACTTGAGATTTAAAACAAGTCATATTGTTTTTGGCGACGTGATGCACAATGGTGCCGATACAGCCTCTACTGTGATTTTCAACCAAGGTAAAACACCTATTACAATCGATTTGGCTAATACAACTCTACCCAAACATATTACCGCTTCGATTAACCAAACTACAATAGAGCCAGGAAAAACAGCAATATTGAGCTTTAGCTACAATGCAGCCGAAAAAAGCGATTGGGGTTACAACTTCGAATATTTCAATCTAAAAACTGACGATACAGAACAAGCAGAGAAAAGAATTAATTTAAGTGCAAGCATCAGAGAAAACTTTGGAGAGAGAGTAGTTGGCGAAAAATTGGCAAAAGTAAAATTTGATAAGCTGAAACATAACTTCGGTTTAATTAAGCAGCAAGATAGGGTTTCTACTAGCTTCACCATTACGAACGAAGGCGATGCGCCTCTTTTCATCCGTAAAACGAAAGCTTCTTGTGGTTGTACTGCTTCAAAGCCGAAAAAAATGCAATTGGCACCTGGCGAATCTACTAACATAGATGTTACTTTTAGCAGTGGTAGCCGAACCGGAAAACAAAAGAAGAGTATTACTGTGATTACTAACGACCCCAACCAAGATGTTACCACATTATGGATTGAGTCTGAGGTTGAAAAACCTGTAGAAAAGTAATTAACAGTGCTATTTTAAATTGAAAATTATATCCTGATTTTAAAATAGTAAAAAGCGGTTATAAAATCTCTATAACCGCTTTTTTGATAGCTCTTTACTGACTTAACTAGTCTTCGTCCTCTTCATCTCCGAAGTTGGGCATTGAAAACATTCCACTCAATAAATCTTTAAACTGAGTCCCCGAAACTAGCTGTTTCTTACTTAGCATCGAATACTCTGCTAAACCATGTAGCGTAAATTCCATCAAAAAGAGTTTTTCTTCTTCACTTTTCTCAGGGAATTTTTTTTGAATCATATCATAAAGCCCATCAATCTGCATGAGTGCCTCCTTGTAATCTTTATTGGTGAGGTCATTCAAAACATCTACCTCTTTCCCCTCTTCAAACCATTCTAGTATTGTTCTGTAGATGCTATCATTTTTACGTTTTTTCTCTTGCTCAGGGTTAGGGAAATATTGTAAAAATTGTGTCCTGATTGCTTTACCAATTAGGTTTTGTGCTACAATTCCTGCTCCTTCTTGCTCTCCTTCGTATACTAACTCTACTTTACCCGTAATTGCAGGAATTACTCCCCAAAAATCAGAAAGGCGTACATGCGTTTCTGCATCTTCCATCACTAAGCATCTTCTCTCTGCCGAACTCATTAGGTTTTCGTAAGCAGAAATAGTTAAACGAGCCGAAACTCCGCTTTTTTCGTCGATATACTCGCTATACCTTGCTTCAAAGGCGATTTGTTCAATTAAATCGTCGGCGAGATCGTTGCTCTTTATCGAAGCTTTCTGAGCATCTTTAATATGCGCTTCTTGCTGAGTAATTGTTTTACTGATAGCCAGTGTTTTCGGGTAATGCGTAATTATTTGGCTATCAATCCTATCCTTTAAAGGAGTAACAATGCTCCCTCTGTTGGTATAATCCTCGGGGTTTGCCGTAAATACAAACTGAATATCTATGGGCAAACGAAGTTTGAAGCCTCTAATCTGCATATCTCCTTCTTGAAGGATATTGAATAGAGCTACTTGTATTCTAGCTTGAAGATCCGGCAACTCATTAATTACAAAAATTGAGCGATTAGAACGGGGAATTAAACCGTAGTGAATCACTCTTTCGTCTGAATAGGGAAGCTTGAGCGATGCAGCTTTAATAGGGTCAGCATCGCCTATTAAATCGGCTACAGATACATCGGGAGTTGCCAATTTTTCATTGTATCTGTCTCCCCTATGTAACCAATCAATAGGTGTTTCATCGCCTTTTTCTCTGATTGTATCTACTGCAAAGCGAGAAATTGGCTTCAAAGGGTCATCGTTCAATTCGCTATTCTTCACAATAGGAATAAATTCATCGAGTAGGTGAATCATCATTCGGGCAATTCTTGTTTTTGCCTGCCCGCGTAACCCTAATAAGTTAATATCATGCATAGAAAGTATAGCACGTTGGATATCCGGAATAACCGTTTCACTATATCCATGAATACTTTGGAATACATTCTCCTTATTTCTGAGTTTATAAATTAAATTTCTTCTTAATTCTTGTTTCACTGACTCTGATTGATAGCCTGAAGCCTTCAATTGCCCGAGTGTTTTAATATTGAGTAGTTGAGTGGCAGAAAGATTCTTGTAATTCATGTATAAGGGATTTCTTTTTGGAAACTCTCAATACAACTCTTTACCATAATTAAAAGTTTACATATCCATAAAAAGAGAATACTACAGCAGTAAGCAGTACCCTATAAACTGATTTTTTGAATTACTGATGGGTGAATTAGAGGACAAAAAAATAAGGTGCGTTTTATCGTAGTTTATTTTTGGGTTTAAATAAATTAAGCAACAGGCGTAAAAAAGTATGCACAAGATGCGCAAGGGAAAACATTGATGATGAGGGAGTACCAACACCCGAGCAACGGAACAAAGCATTACCTTTCCGAACAGGGCTTTTGGTTTAGCTACAATGTATTCATCCACCAATATGAACCCTATTACAAGTAAAAACCTAGCAAAGTGAATGTCAAAATCCGCTATTTATTAAAGTGATTGATTGATAATCAGTGATTTAATGATTTTAAATTAAAAAAAAGCAAATAAAATCTCTGTAAAGAGCATGCCTATAGGAGTTTGGCATATGCCGACGAAACCAGTGCAGAAATATGAGGAAGGTAAGCAATTGCACCTTTTAAGATAGCCTTTAACTCAGATTTCCCTAAATTCACACTCAATGCCAAAAAAGAAAAAAAACGAGAAGGAACAAGCCGAAAAGGGCAACGTGTACGATAA
>CAZFQW010000053.1:0-11976 GCA_964521225.1 uncultured Roseobacteraceae bacterium | reverse complement strand
AATCTTGCCGTAAGCTTAGGAAGCACAGAAAGTCTTGCCCAACACCCCAAAAGTATGACCCACGCCGTAGTTGCTCCAGAGCAATGCGCTGAGTTAGGCATTACCAATAAATTGGTGCGTATTTCTATCGGAATTGAAAATGCGGAAGATATTATAAGTGATATTGAATATGCTTTTTCTAAAGTAAGTGTACCAACAGAAGAGCTATTGGCGATATAAAACACAAAAACTTATACCGTCTTTAAAGTCTCTATATTAACTTATCAGAGGCTTTTTTTATGCATTTTCAGAAATGTGGATATGCGGATAATTTTTGTTCTTTTATCACTATTCTTACAAAAATTGTAAATCTTTCAATTTCTTTAAGCGAATATTTATAGCTTTAAATTCGTTTCTAAAGTAGCGTATTACAAAAACTGTATCAACTGTTAATACTTTAAATGAATATATTACTCCATAAAATGTTTGTAAAAATCGGCGGTACTTTGTTGTTAATGAGCTTAATCGGCTCGGTTCAAGGGCAAGTACAATGGGCGAGCAAGGTGTTTGCCGTTTCTTCTGCCTATTCTGATATTAAAAAGCCTACTCAGTTTCAACCAGACCAAATTTTAGGGAAACCCAATAAGTTACCTTCTTTTGGCTCTAGCCCCTGTGCGTGGTCGCCTTCAAGCCAAAACAGACCATACGAAGAATGGATAAAAGTAGGTTTCGATGTGCCCATGAAAGTGCAGCAAATTGCCATTGCCGAAAGTTTCAACCCCGGTAGTGTTAGTAAAATCTATGCGATTGACGGAAATAACAACGAATACGAGGTTTATAGAAACGATGACGTAAAGCCTCTAAAAGTAAAGGGCAGGATGTTGAGGGTTTTTATTTCAGAGACTATCTATAAAGTAGTAGCGTTGAAGGCAATGTTTAAAACCGATGCAGTGCCGGGCTGGAACCAAATCGATGCAATCGGGATTTCCCCTTCTACAAATCCAATTAATGCGCAAATTGCTATTGTTGACGAAACCGCAAACGCAAAAATTGAGCGACTTCCCGATTTTATTAACTCGTCTTACGACGAAGTTTTCCCTGTAATTTCTCCCGATGGAAACACCCTTTACTTCGACAGGAAAAACCATCCCAAAAACGCTATTGATCCTGTTGCCTATCAAGAAACAAAAAGAATAAATGATGATATCTGGGTGTCTGTAAGAAAGAATAACGAATGGCAACCTGCTCAAAAGCTCACAGAGCCACTCAATAATGCATATAATAACTATGTTTGTTCTGTAACGCCCGATGGAAATACGCTGCTTTTAGGCAATGTTTACTTAAAAAACGGGGAAACAGCGGGGGGAATATCCATCAGTAAAAAAACTGAAAATGGCTGGGGATTTCCCGAAAAAGTACATATAGAAGGTTATTCAAATCTTAATAGATATAGTGAGTTTAGCCTCGCTAGTAATGGAAAAGTATTGCTTTTGGCCATTGAAAGAAGCGATTCTTTTGGCGATAGAGATATTTATGTGAGTTTTAAGAAAAGCGATGGGGTATGGTCTGCTCCTCAAAACTTAGGAAAAGATATTAACACCGCAGCTACTGAGCTTACTCCTTTCTTAGCAGCCGATGGCTATACACTTTACTTCTCTTCGTTAGGGTATAGCGGTTATGGCAATGCCGATATGTATGTTTCCAGAAGGTTAGATAATAGCTGGGCTCGGTGGAGCGAGCCTCAGAATTTAGGGCCAAGTATTAACTCTGCCGATTGGGACGCTTCTTACACATTAGATGCAAAAGGAGAATTTGCCTATTTTGTTTCCTACAAGAATTCAAATAATGCGAGTGCCGATATTTTTAGAGCACAACTACCACAAAAAGCAAAGCCAAAGCCAGCGGTAATTGTTTACGGAACGGTATATAACTCAAAAACAAAGGAAAAAATCACCGCACAAATTGTGTACGAAAACCTTAAAAGTGGCAACGAGGTAGGTATTGCTTCTTCTGACCCAAAAAACGCTGAATATAAAATTGCACTTCCTTCGGGCGAAAATTACGGCTTTTGGGCAAAAGCAAAAGGCTTTATTTCGCTCACCGAAAATATCGATTTAACGGAACTTGACGAATATGCAGAAATACAAAAAGATTTATACCTAACTCCTTTAGAAGTTGGGCAATCGGTCCGGATTAATAATATCTTCTTTGTGCAAAGTAAGCCTACATTATTAACAGAGTCGTATTCTGAACTCGATAGAATTGCCCAAACGTTTATCGATAACCCAACCATTAAAGTTACACTCGAAGGACATACCGATATCGGAGGGAACCCTATCCTTAATATGAAGCTTTCAAGAGAGAGAGTTGAGGTAGTAAAAGCATACTTAGTGAACAAAGGCGTACCCACCAACCAAATTGACATCGAAGCTTTCGGAAGCACAAAACCACTCTCAAGAAAACGAGATGCTCAAAGTATGAAAAACAACAGGAGAGTAGAGTTTAAAATTACAAGTATTGAGAATTAAATTCATTCTGAATTGCCTATTCTAAGAACCTGATTTTAAGGGTGTTTTCCTTAGCCACAAAAACATCTTTATATGTGTATTTTATTTATTGTATAATAGAGCTTAAGGGCGCGTCCTTACACTAGCTTAGTGTTTATTAAACCGTTCTGCGTTTGTCTACTTAGGGTTTGTTATCTTTGGGTCGAAAACAAAATCAACTTTATTACTTATGAAATTAATAAATTTACTCGTACTGAGTTTGTTCGTAACCTGCTCTGCAATGGCGCAGATTAAAATGCCTCCAGCAAGTCCTACCTATGAGGTGAAAGGAACAATTGGTTTAGCAGAAGTGAAATTAGTTTATTCTCGCCCAAGTGCACGTGGACGGGTAGTAGCTGGAAACCTAATCCCCTACAACGAAGTTTGGCGTACGGGGGCAAACAGTTCCACTAAAATCACTTTTAGCGACGATGTAACCATTGAAGGCAATGCTGTTCCCGCTGGCGATTATGCACTTTATACAAACTTTAATGAGAAAGAAGCTACCGTTATTTTAAGTAAAAACTTAGAGTTATGGGGTTCTATGGGTTACAGCGAAAGCAACGACCAACTGCGTTTTACAGTTCCTGTAAAAAACACAAGTAGCCACTACGAAACCTTCACAATGACTTTCTCTGACTTCACTAAAAATGCTGCTAACTTAAATTTGAAGTGGGAGAAAACCAAAATCACTTTCAAAATTGAAAATAGCGTAGACGACAAGGTAATGGCAGATATCAAAGCGCAAGTGATTGATGCTACACCAGAAAATGCAGGGGTATATTACCAAGCAGCCACTTACTACTACGATACTGAACGCGATGCTAAGCAGGCATTAGAATGGGTAGAAAAAGCAATTAGCGGAAGCGATAAAAAGCAATATTGGGTAGTGCATCTTAAAGCTAAAATTTTAGCTCGTATGGGCAAGAAGGCAAAAGCAAAAGAAGCTGCTATGGAGTCCATTGAACTAGCGAAAGCAGGTGAAAATCTTGATTATGTTCGCCTTAATGAAAAGTTAATCAAAAGCTTGTAACTTCTAGTTAGTCAAACTACATTAAAAACCCTTGCTTCTTAATTAAACTAATGGAAGCAAGGGTTTTACATATCTCCCTCTCCATTATCCTGCATATAAACGTTCCAAATAAAGGTAACTTCAAAAACAAATTAAAGGAAAGCTCAATCCATTAAACGTTTGTGTTTTATATTGCATTTGTAGGTTAATAGGGTAAAATGAGTAAGAGATGTATTCAGAATTCTTTTTCTATAAAATTTTCAGTTTCACCTCTTAATTTTGAACTTACAGTAATTAAACAACAGCATTTAAGCAATTTTTATCTGAACTATCTTAAATTCATCTAAAATGAGTTGGTTTACACAAACATTATCAAGCACATTAGGGAGAAAGCTGCTGATGGCAATCACAGGCTTATTTCTCATCGTATTTTTACTAGTCCACATGAGTGGTAACATGCTATTATTAAAGGGCGACGAAGGTGAGGCCTTTAATTTGTATGCTAAATTTATGACTACAAACACCTTAATTCGAGTTTCTTCTATTATTCTTTACAGTGCCATTATTGCTCATGTGGTATGGTCTATTATGCTTACTCGCAAAAATCAAACGGCACGCCCTGTAAAATATGCTTACGAGAAAGCATCTACTAATAGCTCTTGGAGCTCTCGAAATATGGGGATTCTTGGCACTATCATTTTATTGTTTTTAGTAGCACACATGCGCTCGTTTTGGTACGAAATGCACTGGGGCGAAATAGGCACAAAAATGTACGATGGCGAAGAGGTAAAAGATTTATACAGCGTTGTAGTCGCTGCGTTTTCTGAGTGGTGGTATGTAGCTATTTACATAGTATCGCTATGTTTCCTTGCTTTCCACCTTGCACATGGTTTCCAAAGTGCATTCCAATCATTGGGGTTAAATCATAAAAAGTATACGCCCCTTATTAAAACCTTAGGTCTTTTGTACTCAATTATTATCCCTATACTTTTTGCCCTACAGCCAATTTACGTTTTGCTGTTTAAAGCCTAAATTTAAGAGGATAACTCATAGTGAATACTGCTTTAATTTATTAAATTGAACAAACATAACAGTTTCACACCTTGTATTTAATTAGATAACCAAACAAAATAAATGGGAGTATGATACTAGATTCAAAAGTTCCCGAAGGACCATTGGGAGAAAAGTGGTTAAAGCATAAATTCAGTACTAAACTTGTAAACCCTGCAAATAAGCGTAAATACGATGTTATAGTTGTAGGTACTGGTTTAGCAGGAGCTTCTGCTGCTGCATCTTTAGCTGAATTGGGTTACAATGTAAAAGCTTTTTGTTACCAAGATAGCCCAAGGCGGGCGCACAGTATAGCCGCCCAAGGAGGTATAAATGCAGCAAAAAACTATCAAAATGATGGTGATAGCGTTTACCGATTATTTTACGATACAATTAAAGGAGGCGACTATCGCGCAAGAGAAGCAAATGTACATCGCCTTGCCGAAGTTAGTGTAAATATTATTGACCAATGCGTAGCGCAAGGAGTACCTTTTGCGCGCGATTATGGGGGGCTTCTAGCCAACAGATCTTTCGGTGGAGCACAAGTTTCCCGAACATTTTATGCCCGAGGCCAAACCGGGCAACAATTATTATTAGGTGCTTACAGCGCACTCTCTCGCCAAATTGCGAACGGAAAAGTTCAATTATTTCCAAGAACAGAAATGCTCGACTTAGTAATGGTCGATGGCAAAGCAAGAGGAATTGTAACTAGAAATCTTATTACTGGTGAAATTGAATCGCACTCAGCACACACAGTAATTTTAGCAACAGGAGGTTACGGAAATGTCTACTTCCTTTCTACCAATGCAATGGGTTGTAATGCTTCGGCAGCATGGAGAGCACACAAAAAAGGTGCGTACTTTGCTAACCCATGTTACACGCAAATTCACCCTACTTGTATTCCGGTGCATGGGACTTACCAATCTAAATTAACGCTCATGTCAGAGTCGTTAAGAAACGATGGTAGAGTTTGGGTGCCGAAAGAAGGAGGCGATAAGCGAAAGCCAAATAATATTCCGGAGGCAGAAAGAGATTATTATTTAGAAAGAAGATACCCTTCGTTTGGTAACCTTGTTCCTCGCGATGTGGCTTCAAGAAACGCAAAATATGTATGCGATGAAGGCAGAGGTGTAGGCGAAACAGGCTTAGCCGTTTATCTCGATTTTGCCGATGCTATTGAACGCGATGGAGAAGCAACAATTAGTGCGAAGTATGGTAACCTCTTCGAGATGTATGAAAAAATCACAGGGGAAAATCCATATAAAGTGCCAATGAAAATATACCCAGCAGTTCATTATACAATGGGCGGGCTTTGGGTTGACTATAACTTACAAACTACAATACCAGGTCTGTTTGCACTAGGAGAGGCTAACTTCTCTGACCACGGAGCGAACAGATTGGGGGCAAGTGCTCTAATGCAAGGTTTAGCCGATGGTTACTTTGTAGTTCCTTATACACTCGGTGGTTATTTGGCCGATATGCCTTACGATAAAGTTTCAACAGACCATCCTGAGTTTAAAAAAGCAGAAGAAGGTGTAAGAACACAGTTAAACAAGCTTTTGAGCATTAACGGTAACAAAACTGTGGACCAATTTCACCGTGAGTTGGGTCTAATCATGTGGGATTACTGTGGTATGTCAAGAACGGCAGATGGTTTAAATACAGCTAAAACGAAAATTCGGGAATTAAGAGCAGAGTATTGGAAAAACCTTAAAACAGTAGGAACACAAGACGAATTAAATATCACACTTGAAAAGGCATACCGCGTAGCAGATTTTATGGAGTTGGGAGAGCTAATAGTAGACGATGCCTTAAACCGTGAAGAATCTTGTGGCGGTCATTTCAGAGAGGAGTACCAAACTGAAGATGGAGAGGCACTTCGAAACGACGAAGATTTCGCTTATGCAGCAGCGTGGGAATATAAAGGAGAAAACCAGCAAGCTGAGCTTCATAAAGAAGAGCTTGTTTTCGAGAATGTAAAACTTACGCAAAGAAGTTACAAGTAGTGCTTAACTGTAAGCTTTTAGTATTTCGTTTTTTACGCTAGAAGCTTCATTTCAACTCAAAATTAAAAATTTAAAACTCAAAACTAGAGAAGAACATGAGTGGTACAAAAATGAATTTGACCTTAAAGGTTTGGCGTCAGAAAAACGCTAGTGCTAAAGGAAAAATGGTTGAATATAAAGTAAGTGATATTAGTCCTGATATGTCGTTCCTTGAAATGTTTGATGTACTCAACGAAGACTTACTCATGAAAGGTGATGACCCAATTACATTCGACCACGATTGTAGAGAAGGGATTTGCGGAATGTGCAGTATGTTTATTAATGGAGAACCACATGGCCCTCTGAAAGGAACCACTGCCTGCCAATTACACATGCGTAACTTCAAAAATGGGGATACAATTTATGTAGAGCCATGGAGAGCTAAAGCATTTCCGGTACTGAAAGATTTAAGCACAGATAGAGGTGCTTTCGATAGAATTATCCAAGCAGGAGGATATGTTTCAATTAATACAGGAAATGCCAGAGATGCCAACGAAACACCAATAGGAAAAGACATTGCAGATGAAGCCATGAGTTCTGCTACTTGTATTGGTTGTGGTGCTTGTGTAGCGGCTTGTAAAAATGCGTCGGCAATGTTGTTTGTTTCGGCGAAGGTTTCGCAGTTGGCAATGTTACCACAAGGTAAGCCAGAAAGAAAGCGACGAGTAGAAGCAATGGTTGCCAAAATGGACGAAGAAGGTTTTGGTGCTTGTACCAACACAGGCGCTTGTTCTGCGGAATGCCCGAAGGATATTTCACTTACAAACATTGCAAGAATGAACCGCGAGTATTTCTCTGCTAAGCTAACTTCTGACAACGTAGAAGCTTAAAATATTTCGCTTATAAACAAAAAAAAGGAAGCTATTAGCTTCCTTTTTTTTGTTTACTACCTGCAAGGCTTCTCCACCAATTTTTAAAAGAGTGCTTTTTTAGCTTTGAAACGGTAATAATTTTCTTTTTTGTTTCACTGATATTGATATACAAGTTTAGGTTACCTTCTTCTTCAAAAGGTTCTTCTATTACCCCATGGTGCACTATGAAATTTGAGTTCACTTTGTAGTAATTACGATCAATTAGTTGCTGAATTTCCCTGAAAGAGTGGTCAGTAAAAAAACGCTCATGATATATATTGGTCACATAAACGAGCCCCTCTTCTACTTCGAACCATAAAACCTGGGAGAGAGGAATATGAATAAATTCAGCACCTTTTTGAATGTGGATAACTGTGCAACTGGGCTTGTAGTTGGGGTAGTAGGTATCCCATAAAAAATAACTCCCCACTACAAAAAACAACATTACTGTAATTATTGAAAGGTGTGTTCCGAAGGATAAAGGGGACAACCACACAAAGGGAATTAATAAGTAAGCCAAAAATAACCAAAGTACAGCCCCCAAAAAACTGACAGTAAATGGGGCCAATACTTTATAAAACGATTGCTGAATATCACTTTTAAAAGAACTGTTTTTAATGTATTTAAATGTTTTAACAACTAATACCCACAGTAAAAAGCCTCGGAGGGTATCATTAATAAAAATGGAAAGTAGATAAAAAGGAGGAAGAATGGCGCTATCGTACGTAAGTTGATAGTTGAGAGTGTTAAAAAACAAGATGATGATGATGATGGTAATCTTCCTAAACGACATCTTTTTGTAATAAGTCGAACGAGCATATTTTAGCGAATATAATTAACAGCAAAAAAATGATTGAATATAAATTTGTGAGACCGTTAGATTTATCCAGATAAATCCTAAAAAAGCAAGTCCTATTCAATAGCTTTTTGAATAGGACTTGCTTGGCAATGGGAAGTAAATAATAATTAATTAAGCTTTTGCAGGCTTAGATAGTGTTGCTTCGGTAAGTTTACAATTTTACTTTATTGTACTTTTTGCATTTGCAGTGGTTGAGCTAGGCCTAGTTACCATATTGTTCACGATAAACTCGCCTACTTTTCCCCCTTGTTTTACACCGTTTTTAATGGCAGGCATATAATGGATGCCCCCATAAAGCCTGCTGATTGCGGCTTCATCGGAGGCGGCTTTAAACGAGTCGAATATCCTTACACCTAGCCCATAATCGAGTTCTGTGGAATCTGCAAAAGTAAAGTTATCGCCATATAAATGGGTAAGTACGGTGGCTGCCGAAGTAGAAATTACACTGTGCCCACTGGTATACTCGGGGAATGGAGGCGTTTGCAGTAAAGGAAGCCAATCTTCATCAATTGTTTCATTAATTATTGTTTCGGGGCGGATTAACGAACTCCTGTACTTCTCGTCCCAACAGCTAATAAAACCATCGAAAAGGGCAATACTTACCCAAGTATACGTTTCTATGCTTTTCATTAAACTGGCATTTGCCTTTTTACAAGTAAGTGCGGTAATTCCCATCCAATGCCCACCTGGCGTTATTTTTTTGAGTGCAAACATGGCATGGCCTCTATGTGTAGAAACATAAGGGTTGCAATCCCAAAATTTGGCAATCGCCTCTTGTTCTTCAGTTAAGTTATTTACGGTTTCATAAACTTCCATCATTTCAGTATAAAACTGGCTGCTTTTATCTAGGTCGAATGGGGTAGGGGGTTCGGGGATAAATTGCGTTGCAGAGTCTATCACAAAAGGCCTGATTTCGTTCCAATGTGGTTCTATGCCTTCCATATAGTCGGGAGGGGTAGGCTTCCATCGCCCTTTTTCGTGGGTTACAGTAAACTTTGAGAAAGAGCGAGTTTGGTTATAATTATCGCTATCTGCCCACAATAAAATATCTTTAGCTACTTGAGTTCCGTAAGCAATTGAGCGTTCATAAACATCGGTAGGGATGCCCTTCGCTTTCATCTCACCACAAATTTCAGTTTCAAAGGCTTCTATTTTGTCTTCTGAAAATACCATTGCTTTTCCTACTGTTAAAAATGCTTTTATCGAAGCAAGCTCTAGGCTATACTCTTTCCCTGTTTCGGTAGGGGAAATGCCCTTAAAATCGGTAAGTTGCTCTTGCAAACTTGTATATTTTTCTGGCTGTTTCTGCCTCAGTATTTCGTAAGCAGCTACACTAGGATAAGTATAAATTCTACTTGCTACCGGAGGCGAAAAAATATCATATACAATAACATCGGTAAGTTTTTGCATGCTGCGGTGCATATAACTCGGATTTTCCAGTTTTCCTTTATAACCTACCGATTGGTTTTGGCAGCTAACAAGAAGGGATATTCCAAGAAAAAAAGAAATGAAATATTTAACGGGTACATTCATTTTATGCCTGTTTAGTTTGTTAAAAAATCGTTTGTTTGGTTTTTAGCATTACAAATTTAAGACTTCAACCTAACTTACGCTCATTACTTACCGCATAGATTCAAACTTTGCAATCATATAAGAAAGGTTATTTATCATTTAAATAACTTGAAGGGTGGCTCAGCGAAGTACTAAACCAGTAGTATTACCAATACACCGCTCAGCATTACTCCTTTTAAAAAATGGCTTAAAAATCTAAACCCTTTCTGCGTATCGCACCAATAGAGTTTATAGACAAAGTACCCCGCTGGTAGCAACATGAAGATAAAATAGATTTGTAGGGTAGGCAGTTCTGCTTGTAAAATGATGTATACCACGGTGATAATAAAACTAGCTAAGATTCCATAAATAAATCGTTTGGTTCTTCTGTATCCCCAAATAATGGGGAGTGTTCTGCAGCCAAATGTTTTATCGCCTCTTAGGTCTTCCATGTCTTTTATTACCTCTCGCATGAGGGTTGTAAAAAATGCGAAAGTAGAGAATACATAAATGAGGGGGTCGTGCCGGTTAAAGTACACGGCAACAATCCATACCGAAGCGGCGGTAAGGATTGATACCACAAAGTTTCCTACAAAAGGGAGTCTTTTTAATTGGTTAGAATACAGCCACAAAAAAAAACCTGCAAAGAAATTGATAAGCCCAACGTAAATATTAAGGGAAAAACCAATACTTATACCAATAAAATTAAGCGCAAAATGCCCTATCATAGCCGTTCTGCGAGGTAATTTGTGCCCTACAACTACTTTATCGGGTTTGTTGATTAAATCTATTTTTATATCGTAATAATCGTTGATAATATAGCCTGCTGAAGCAATTAGAACGGTAGAAAACACTAAAAAGGCAAATTTGAAATCGAGTAGGTGGGCGAACCACTCTTCTTTAGGGCCCACCAAACAAATCAGTACTAAATACTCAGTAAGCACAATAATGAGTAAGTTCGGAAAACGTATGAGGTCGTAAAACCCTTTTAAGGTTTGCCCAAAATATTTTAAGGTGGATGTCATTACGGCTTAACAGGGAAACAGAATTTTGAGTTTACGAAGGTAGCAGAACATATCAGAGAATTGACCTTTCATTTGCTTATTTGCGATAACTTTTATCATTTCGCAACAAACATTTCAAAAATTCTATTTTATATCCTAAAAGGATAAATTATTTTAAACCTAGAATGGAAAATAAAATTCGTTTAGCTGTACAAAAGTCAGGTCGTTTGAGCGAAGGTTCAATGAAACTTATCCGCGACTGTGGCATTAATGTTAGTAATGGAATAGGAAAACTAAAGGCAGTAGCTTCTAATTTCCCTATAGAGTTTCTTTTTTTAAGAGACGATGATATTCCTGGTTATGTACAAGACAACATCGCTGATATAGGAATCATTGGCGAAAATGTATTTGCAGAAAAGCAAAAAGAGGTAGCGGTAGTCCACCGCTTAGGGTTTTCTCGTTGCCGTCTTTCTTTGGCAATTCCCAAAACAGCGAAATATTCAGATATTTCTTATTTTCAAGACAGCGCCATTGCTACTTCTTACCCTAACTTATTGCGTACTTACCTCGAAGGAAAAGGCGTAAAAGCAGACATACACGAAATCAGTGGTTCGGTAGAAATTGCTCCGAGTATCGGTTTGGCAGATGCCGTTTGCGATATTGTAAGCTCAGGAAGCACACTATTTACTAACGGACTGAAAGAAGTGGAAACTATTTTTCGCTCAGAGGCAGTAATGATTGGCAACAAAGAAATGTCTGCTGAAAAGAAAGAAACATTAAACCAATTGTTATTCAGGATTGAGTCTTTGCAAAAGGCAAAAAATAACAAATACATTTTATTGAATGCTCCTAAAGATTCAGTAGATGCCATTAAAGCACTTTTGCCAGGCATGAAAAGCCCTACAATAATGCCACTAGCAGACGAAAACTGGGTGTCGATACACTCAGTAATTAACGAAAATGATTTTTGGGCTCAAATTGAGGCAATTAAAGGGGCAGGGGCACAAGGCATTTTAGTGGTACCAATTGAAAAAATGGTACTTTAGTTATGAATGTTTAGTACCACCGAGTAAGTAAAT
>CAZFQW010000052.1:5743-12084 GCA_964521225.1 uncultured Roseobacteraceae bacterium | reverse complement strand
ATTGAAAACCTCGGTTATAAAATAGAGCTTACCGTTGAAGCAAAAGACTATCTTTCTGAAAAAGGATACGACCCACAATATGGTGCTCGACCACTCAACAGGGCAATTCAGAAATATTTAGAAGATCCCGTAGCGGAAGAGCTACTCAAAAACGAAATTTCTGAAGGCGATACCATTATGGCAAACTTTGAGAAAGATTCAGAAGAGTTAATCATCACTGTTAGGAAGAGTACTCCTGCAAGTTTAGATTCCTAAACGAAACACAAATTTATACATGAAAGGCAACTGGAAACAGTTGCCTTTTTTTTGTACCCTTTTTATACAAAGGCTTATCTGGTTTAAAATTTTTTATAGAATGATACCCCCTAACTTTTCAGGGTTTTGGCAACGAAATATATAACAGATTTTTCTCAGCTAGATTTAAACGAGATTTGTACCGATGTCGATTATTTGCAATGGCGTTTCGAAGAACGATTAGAGTTAATGAAAGGCAGAGTCTTTAAAATGGTATCTGCTCAATATACTTCTACAGCGCTTCCCAATTTAGTGGTGAACTTACAAGATGTCTTTAAAGAGTAAAACGTAGCTAACATTATGAAATCTAGCGAGTTTTAACTTTTAGAAACTTTTATACTCTTAAATACAAAACGAATGAAACCTCTTTTTTACAAACTATTTATTGTAGGAATAGCAGCATTTCTTATTGGAGGCTGTAACTCAGCTACTACTAGTTCAGAAGAAAACACCTCGGCAGCAACCGCTACCCAAGAAGTAAACCCTCCGGCAGAAGAATTCAATTTGGTTGGGTCTGATCAAAAAGCAATTAAAATTGCCGACGAAGTGATGGAAACAATGGGGGGCAGAGTAAGCTGGGACACTACCCGCTACTTAAGTTGGAATTTCTTCGGAAGAAGAACACTGATTTGGGATAAGCTCGAAAATAGAGTGCGTATCGATATGGTCGACGGTAGCATGTCGGCAATATTAGATATGAATAACATGACTGGAAAGGTGGCTTTAAACGGTGTAGAACAAACCGAAGCCGATTCTGTTTCTAAATACCTTGATAGAGCAAAAAGTACTTGGATAAATGATTCTTACTGGCTAGTAATGCCTTATAAGCTGAAAGACTCCGGAGTTACTCTAAAATATGTAAGAGAAGATACTACACAAACAGGTGCTTCGGCAGATGTATTGCAATTAACCTTTGAGAAAGTTGGCGTTACCCCAGAAAATAAATACGAAGTATGCGTAGATAAACAATCTAAACTAGTAACCCAGTGGGCATATTACCCTTCTGCAAACGATACTACGGCAAGGTTCGTAACTCCTTGGGCAAAATACGAAAAGAAAGGAGCTATTATGCTTTCCGGTGATAGAGGACAATTCCAATTAACTGATATAAATGTATATGCTGCCCTGCCAGAAGAAGTATTCACTTCGCTTAATTCTGTAGGTTTATCAAACTATTCAACCTTATAAAATTGAATTCAAAAGACTTTATGAAAGCCTCTTCTGCAAAGCTATCGACACTATACGATGCAGAAGAGGCTTCTGCTATTCTTAAACTGCTGATAACTTCAAAAACAACGTTATCTAACACCTCCATTTTATTAAATGCAGAGCTTTCCGAAAAAGAAGTGGAAGAATTAACTCCTTTGGTTAGTCGCTTGGAGAAAGCAGAACCCGTTCAGTACATACTTGGTGAAACAGAATTTTATGGATTAACTTTTAAAGTACAAGAAGGCGTTTTAATTCCCCGACCCGAAACAGAAGAACTTGTAGATTATATCGTTAAAAAGCATTCGCAGCAAGATTTTCAAAAAGTAATTGATTGTTGTACAGGTAGTGGCTGTATTGCTATTTCATTGGAGAAAAACTTGAAATCCTCTGAAGTGTATGCTCTTGAGATGAGTCAAAAAGCACTTAAAATTGCTGCGGAAAATATCGAGAAAAACGAAAGTAAGGTCAGCCTGATTGAGCAAGATTTATTGAAAAATGCCGAACTACCAACAAAGAACTTCGACCTACTAGTTAGTAACCCACCTTATGTAACTCAAAAAGAAAGAAATCTAATGCATTCTAATGTGTTAGATTTTGAACCCGACTTAGCACTTTTTGTAGAAGATGACGACCCTCTACTTTTTTATAGAGTACTGTTTCAAAAAGGGCAAAAGTGGCTCAAAAAAGGAGGGTGGATCTATTTTGAAATTAATGAGCAATTTGGCGATGAGCTTGTGAAGCTTGCCAACGCACTTAAATGGACAACCCCAAGGGTTTGGAAAGATTCTCAGGGAAAAGATAGATTTTTTGAAGCACAGCTTTTACGTTAAAGCTTTGTGTTTTAATACTTATTGTGAATTTCTCCTTTAGTGAGTTCTTAATTTGTTAACATAAAGAAAAGCATAGCGATATATATGGAAGCTACATTTGCATCAAATTAATTCACTTTAATCTAGTTGAAAAAACATGATGAAAAATTTACGCTTATTGCTAACCTTGGCTGTAATGATTATTGGAGTTTCCATGGCATATGGGCAGGGTACTACAACAGCTTCTATTACAGGAGTTGTAAAAGATGCAAACGGTGAGGTACTAACAGGAGCAACCGTAATTGCTTTACATGGGCCTACTGGCTCTCAGTACGGTAATATCTCTAATGTGGATGGTCGTTTCAGATTAGCGAACATGCAAGTAGGAGGTCCTTACAAAATTACCGTAACATTTGTAGGCTACCAAAACCTTGAAAAGGAAAATGTGTACCTTTCTTTAGGACAGACCTTAAGCTTATCTTTCGAGTTAAAAGAAGCTTCTACAGAACTTGAAGAAGTTATTGTTTCGGCAAGAAATAGCGACATTTTTGATGGTAACAAAACAGGGGCTGCCACAGTAGTAGGAGAAGACCAAATCAATGCTATTCCTACAGTTTCTCGTGCTATTGGCGATTTTGTTAAATTCAATCCCCAAGCCTCTGTTACAGAAGGCGGCGATGGTCTTTCTATTTCAATTGGTGGACAGAACAACCGCTACAATGCTATTTACATTGATGGTGCAGTAAACAACGATGTATTCGGTTTAGCTGGTTCTGGCACCAATGGCGGTCAAACAGGAGGTTCGCCAATTAGTATAGATGCCATTGAGGAATTTCAGGTTTCGGTGGCACCATTCGATGTTCGCCAATCGGGATTTGCAGGAGGCTCAATCAACGCTGTAACGCGCAGTGGAACCAATCAGTTTGAAGGTTCTGTTTACCATTTCATCAGAAACGAAAGTTTTGCAGGTAAAACGCCTAATCAAGACAATGAAGATGATCGTAAAAAATTATCAGACTTCACTGCAAAAACAACAGGCTTTCGCTTGGGAGGTCCTTTGGTAAAAAATAAACTGTTTTTCTTCGTAAATGGAGAGTTTCAGCGCGATGAGACTCCTCAGCCTTTCAATTTTAACGACTACCGTGGCAATGCTACTCGTGCAGAAATTGACCAACTCATTGGTAAAATGGCATCTGCTCCTTTCAATTACGATGTAGGAGGGTTTGACAATAACACTGCTACATTGAACGCTGACCGTTTCTTAATGAAGTTAGATTGGAACATTAATCAAAACCATAAGGTAAGTTTAAGAACATCCTATACGAAGCTTGAAAATTTAGAAGCGGTTCGTTCTTCTGCTTCTACCATTAACTTTATTAATGCCTCCGAATTTTTCCCATCAGAAACCATTTCATCTGCTTTTGAATTAAAAAGTGTATTTGGGAATAACCTTTCTAACAACCTTATTATTGGTTACACCACGGTACGCGATGATAGAGATCCTTCCGGTCAGAATTTCCCTTATGTAAGTATTGACGACGGAGCAGGTAGCATTCGTTTTGGTAGCGAGCAGTTCTCTACAGCAAACCGATTAGATACCGATGTACTCACTATCACAAACAATTTAGAGTTATACAAAGGCCGTCATACCATTACATTTGGTACGCATAACGAATTTTATTCTGTACTCAACCTTTTCATTCGCCAAAACTACGGTAGCTACCGTTATAGAAATGGCTTGCAAGCTTTCCTGAACGATGAGCCAGCAACAAACTACGCCCGTAGTTATTCTTTGGTAGATAATGTAACTGGCGATGAGTCTGAAGCCGCTGCTATTTTTGATGCTATGCAGTTAGGTTTCTATGTGCAGGATGAATTCCAAGCGACGGACAATCTAAAGTTGACAGGAGGTATTCGTGTGGATATTCCTATTTATAATACGGATACTCCAATAAATGAACCGTTTAACTCAGAAACAGTCGCAGCAATTGAAGCGGTTGGATACGACTTAAAAGGAGCTAGAACGGGAACAAGAGTTTCTGCGCAAGCGCTCATTGCCCCTCGTTTAGGATTTAACTGGGATGTTAAGGGTGACCAGACTACTCAAGTACGTGGTGGTTTAGGAATCTTTACGAGTCGCTCGCCATTTGTTTGGGTAGGTGGTACGTACAATAATACAGGTTCGAACGTAGGTGGCGATAACGAAAATAGTCTTGATAACTTCCCATTTGGTGTAGCCGATTTCCCTAACTGGGACCAACAACCTCAGTCTGTACAGGCAGGGCAAGGACGCCCTTCAGGGCAGGTCGATTTATTCGCAGAAGATTTCAAGTTACCGCAAGTATTTAAAGCTAACTTAGCTGTCGACCAACAATTACCTTGGGGATTAGTAGGTACATTAGAGGCAATGTACACGAAAACATTGAACGGTATTTTATACCAAAACTTGAACATCCGTCCTTCAGAAGCGAACCTTACTGGAACACCTGATAATCGCCCAATCTTTAACAGAAGAAACCCTATCGACCGTACTTATACAGGCATCTATTTAGGAGAAAACACGAGTAAAGGATATGCTTACAATTTGACGGCACAGCTTACTAAGCCGTTCGACAACGGATTCATGGGAAGTATCGCTTACGCCTATGGCGATTCTTATTCTGTATATGATGGTACATCTTCTCAGAACTCTTCGCAATGGAGAGGTTTGCACGCCGTAGGAGGTAGAAATGGATTTGATGAGTTGCAACGTTCAGACTTTGCACAAGGAAGCCGCATTATTGCATCCGTTTCTTACAGAAAAGAATACTTAGGTTTTATGGCATCGCAACTTTCATTGTTCTACGAAGGGCAGTCAGGTCGTACTATCTCGTATGTTTATAACGATGGGGGGGCTTTAAATAACGAAGATTCTCGCGAACGTAATTTGGTGTATATCCCTGCAAATCAAAATGAAATTATTTTGGTAGAAGAAAAGGGAATATCTCCGCAAGAGCAGTGGAACAACCTAAACGCTTTTATTGAAGCCAATGATTATTTAAGCGAAAGAAGAGGGCAGTATGCTGAAAGAAATGGTGACAGAGCACCGTTTTCAAGTATTCTTGATTTACGTTTCTTACAAGACTTTTACCTAGAGATGGGTAGTGGCCAAAAGAATACTCTTCAGTTATCTGTGGATATTTTCAACTTTACTAATATGTTGAATAAAGACTGGGGTAAAAGATGGTTCGGTAGTTCTGATGGTTTCCAAATGATTGATTTTGAAGGATTCCAAGCCGATGGTACTACACCAACTTTTTCTTTCACCAGAAATATTGATGATGCTAACAACCCACTACAAGCAATTGACGATTCGGGTATCATTAGTTCAAGATGGCAAATGCAAATAGGTTTACGTTACACATTTAAGTAATTGTAGCCCAATTTTGTAAAACAAAAAGGCAGCTCGTAAAGAGTTGCCTTTTTTTATTTTCTTTCCCTAAATCTTTAGTAAAGTGCCATATCAAACCTTTTGCGGTACTTTTTGGTGGTTTCGTGCTGTACGCCTAAATAAGCAAAAATAGAAACACAGGCTTTGCGGGCAACCTCCTCGTGGTATCCTTTATTTACTACAATGATATTAATGAGTTTTTCGAGCGATGTTTCAAAATCTTCTTTATGTAGCGCTTCTACGGCTTCGAGCAAATCGCTTTTTACTTTGTGTTCTTCTAACGTATCGGCTTGGTTTTTTAATGCTAAAATTTCAATTAAGCCCAATAAATCGTTTACCGAACTAAGAAATACCGGATACTTGGCGGCAATTTGCAAAAGGGTTTTTGCCCTTTCGGTATCTTCAAAAATCAGCATTTTCCCTAAAAAATAGACTGATTTATCGTGTTCGGGGTTCTCCTCCAAAATTTCCTCAAATTGGGCTTTTGCGCCTTCTTTATCTCCGGCTTCTAGCAATGCCACTGCTTTTCTTGCCGCTTTGTCGTGGGGAGTGGGTAAAAAAGTAGTCAACCAATTTTTAATATGCGATTCGGGCAGCGC
>CAZFQW010000052.1:0-5733 GCA_964521225.1 uncultured Roseobacteraceae bacterium | reverse complement strand
GAAAACTCGCCTATCAGTTCGCCATCTGAAAACAATTTTACTGCGGGAATTCCTTTCACTTTGTAGTTCATGGAAAGCTTTTGGTTTTCATCTACATTTACTTTGATGAGTTCCCACTTGCCTGCTGCTTCGTTTGCCAGTTTTTCAATAACGGGGCCAAGCATTTGGCAAGGGCCACACCACGGTGCCCAAAAGTCAACCAGTACAGGAACTTGATAACTTCTTTTTATTACTTCTTCCTCAAAATTTTTCACTTCAAAACCCATAGCTTCGTATAAAATTTATGATTGATTTAATTCGGTGATAATTTTACTGATTCTCAATCAAATAATCATAAGATGCTGTAAAAATCACCACATATAAAAACATGTTAATATATAAATAAATTCAAGATAATGTCTTTAACATTCATACTCATCGCAATCGTTGCCGTAGTAAGCTTCTACAGTTGGTCAAACCCGCAGGTACAAGCCAAGTTCATGATGAACCCCTACCGGGTAAGCCAAGGCAAAGAATACTACCGTTTTATCACCTCAGGTTTTATTCATTCGGGGTATCTGCACTTGTTTTTTAACCTATTCACCTTGTATTTTTTTGGCAGCCAAATAGAAATTATATTCAATATGTTGTCGCCAGAGCATGGCAATATTTATTACTTATTACTTTTTATTATTGGCATAGTTGTATCGGATATTCCCACTTTTTTAAAGCACCGTGCCAACCCTGGTTACAACTCTTTAGGTGCTTCGGGCGGAGTGGCTGCCTTAGTTTTTTCATTCATTTTGTTCAACCCTACCGATAAATTGTATATTCTTTTTATTCCTATCGGGATTCCGGGATTTATTATGGGTACGCTCTTTTTGGTCTATTCTTACTATCAGTCTAAAAATAGCGGCGATAATATCAACCACAGTGCTCATTTATATGGGGCTTTGTTTGGTTTGCTATTTAGCATCATGGTAGAACCCAATGTAATCTTTAATTTTATAAATGCTTTGGGAAATTGGAGGCTGTTTTGATTTTGAAGAGTGCCAACAGAATAGATTTAAAGTGGTTTCGTTTTTGAACTGTACCTGACTCCAAAAAGGAAACTCATGCGCCAACTTATTCCCTTTATACTTTTTGTTGTTAGCCTTTCCGCTTGCCAAAAAAGTGTGCTAACGGTACAGCCCTCCTCTTATAGGGTAACTAAGGAGGCGCCGAAAGTATCTTTAGCCGTGTGGTACCATCTCGATTTGCGCGAACCGCTGAATACACCTTATTTTAGACCCGGTTTTGAGCTGCCTCGCCTACTAATAGAAGGTTTGCTCACAGGACAAGTAAAAGCTTATGCCAACGAAAGCCTTTCTAAACCGCTGTATTCCGATGGAGTAAGCCGATGGTTCGGAGAAGAAAATTTAGGGGATATCGAAATTTGTTCTTTGCACAAGATTGCCCTAAAAAGAGATATTATTTACGACCCTCAAAAAATGATGTGGGAACGAAGTTTTGCCAATGTCCTTTCTTTATACAAAGAGGAAAAACCGAGGCTCGAACATTCAGTCATTGCGTTGTTTCCTCCGGCAAACCACGAACACAAAAAACCTATCTATTTCAGTTTTTACGAGGTAAGCAAAAACGTATTGGCGGCACATCCGCGCAGTGTATATTACAACCCGTATAACCCTGCACAGGCAATGAACTTCTTCGATGCGCTTCAGTTCAGGCTGTACAATGGGAAAATTAGCAAGTACGAGCATCCGGAAAGAGGGCATTATGTAAAGGTGAAAAACAAAAAAGATGTGGAAGATTTAAAAAATATCTATGCCGATTTACCCCACTTTACCAGAGGACTCATTTACTACGAAACATTTCATTGGAGAAATGCACATATAGCGTACCTAAACTCTAAGGGATAGCGCAGCTTTTCGCAGCAGCTTAAAACTTTTCAAGCCCTAAGCCAAAAAGGGCAAAGTCGTATTTTACGGGATCGTATTTATCGAATTTTTTCAGGTTTTCGGTAAGTTCTTTTGCTGCTAACCAATCGGACTGTTTCCGCTTTAGCAAGCCTAATTTTCTGCCCACACGCTCTACATGCACATCGAGCGGACAAATTAATTGACAGGGTTTTATGGTGGTCCAAATGCCAAAATCTACCCCTTGGTTATCTTGCCGCACCATCCACCTCAAAAACATATTGATGCGTTTACATGCTGACTTCCTTTCGGGAGTGGCAACGTGTTTTTTGGTTCTGCTTGGGCAGTCGGGCAAACTGAAAAAGTAATTGTGGAAATAGGCAATTCCGTTTTTTACATCTTCGTCATTTTTATTCATTCCCTTAGTAAAGGCGCTTTCAAGGCTTTCGTTTTTTTGGTAGTGCTGCTGCAAAAATTCCAAGAAAAAAAGTGTGTCAATCTCATTAAAAGTGCGGTGTTTAAATTTCAAAAAGGCTTTTCTATCGTCTTCGGTATGGTTAACTATAAAATCGTGGGGGCTGTTATCCATCAATCCAATCAGTTCTTTCCCTTTGTTGATGATGGTTTTTCGCTGTCCCCAAGCTAACATTGCAATCCAAAAACCACTAATTTCAACATCTTGCTTTTTGCTGAAAAGATGCGGGATACCGATGGGGTCGTCGGCAATAAAATAGGGTTGATTGAACTGTGCCGATTTTTCTTCTAAAAGTGCAGTGATATATCCTCGTTTATATTTTTGGCTCATGGTAAAATCTGGTAAGTTTAGGGGGAATAAGTAAAATCACCCTAGGTTTTTAATCTCATGAAACGATTTTTCCTCCTTTTGTTACTCGCTCCTTTTGGAGTTGTGGCACAAACTTCAGCTCAATTAGCGCAACAGCAGCTCGATGCCTATAACAACCACAATATTGACGCTTTTTTAGCTCCTTATGCCGATACGGTAAAGATATACAACTTCCCCAACCAACTAAGTATGCAGGGCATTGAAAAAATGAGAGACCGTTATGGGAAAATGTTTGAATCTATGCCCGATTTACACTGCACGCTCACCGGCAGAACTGTTTTGGGGAATACGGTAATCGATAAAGAATACGTCATTTTCGATAAAAGCCAACCTGCTACAGAGGTAATTGCCATTTATAAAATTAAAGGGGATAAAATTACCGAGGTGTATTTTATCAGGAAAGAATAAGAAAAGGGTTTTGGGATACTGCGCTACAAGCCCTAAAACTCGAAGATTTCTTGTTCGTAACACGATTTTGTGTAAACGGCACCATCTTTTTTGTACACAATAGTTAGTTTGTTTTTCTTCCCTGTGTAGAGGTTAGAGTCTAATATTTTGTTCTTGGCTTCAAATCGGATTGTCCCTTTTCCTACTAACTCACGAATCTTATTAGTAACTATAATTTCTTCTTCGCCAGAAGACCAGGTAGCGTGTGCAATCATGATATTGTTCTTCTTTTTATCGGCATAGATTTCCCAAAGTTGATAGTCGTTGTCGGCTTTGGTGGGCTGTGAAACTAATTTATCGCTCAGGTCAGGTCTTATTGCTATGCTTTCTTCTGTAAAGCTATCGGTAATTCTAAAAACGCCTGGACTTTCATTATACAAATTCCATAAGCTGTTAGAAGTGGAAGGTTGCCTTCCTAGCACAATTGGGGAAATATTCCGAGTAGACTTTTGCTTGTTTAACCACTTTGACTCTTCATCGCCAAATCGTAAAATTTCAAGATTTTTCGATTTCACTGTGTTTGAAGTAGCATGGAAGTTCCAAAAAATCTCCTCTTCTTCGTAGGTAGCTTTTAGGTAAACATTGCCATTATCGTCGTAACTTAAGGCAACATACTGACCCGTAGCAATATTTTTAAACTGCACCTTGTGCGAGGAATAGTCTATTTCGGCGAGCGATTTTATTTTTTTTAAGTTGGTATGTGCAAGCAGCGAAGAAAAAGAGGCGAGAAATAGGACAGCAATGGATAAAAATAACGTTTTCATAGTTGATAGTTAACAGAATAGTGATAGTAACAATAGTGATAGTAACAATAGTGATAGTAACAAAGCGAAACTACACCATATAATTGTGGATGGGAAGAGTTATTTACAGCGGTAAACAAACATTAGGAATTGTTGATTGAATGGATGTTACCAGAAGTGTTTTGAAATAAAAAAGTTACTGAAAACGCAGATTCAGTAACTTTCTGAGAACTTCGGTTTTGGGTGCAACCTCTCTTTTTCAGATATACTGATTAATAATATTCTCGAATAGCTCTTGCTGCCCGCTTTTAAGCGGAAGCTCTCCATTTTTTAAAGCAATTTCACGAAGTTGTTCTAAGTTCAATTTCCCCTGCATAAATGCCTTTCCCTCTCCACTATCGAAAGAACGGTAGCGTTCTTCTCTTAATTTTCTATAAGCTGAATTTTCAAGGATATTTTGTGAGGCTAGAAGCGCCCTGGCAAAAGCATCCATCCCACCAATGTGCGCGTGGAAAATATCCTCTAAGTCAGTAGAATTTCTGCGTGTTTTGGCATCGAAGTTAATGCCTCCTCCTTGGAAACCCCCGGCTTCTAAAATCACCAGGAACGCCTCTACAAGTTCGTAAACATTGTTAGGAAACTGATCGGTATCCCAACCGTTTTGGTAGTCGCCCCGGTTAGCATCTATACTTCCTAATACTCCTGCATTAGCTGCTACCTGCAATTCGTGGGCAAAGGTGTGCTGTGCTAGGGTGGCATGGTTCACTTCAATGTTCAACTTAAAATCGGCCATTAAACCGTATTCTCTTAAAAAACCAATTACCGTAGCGGCATCAAAATCGTATTGGTGTTTCGAAGGTTCCATTGGTTTAGGTTCAATAAAGAAATTCCCTTTAAAACCTTGCGCTCTTGCATAATCTTTTACGGTATGGAGAAACTGAGCGAGATGATCTAACTCCTTTTTCATGTCGGTATTCAGGAGGGATAGATACCCCTCTCTTCCTCCCCAAAACACATAATTTTCACCTCCCAGTTTAATGGTGGTATCAAGGGCGGTTTTCACCTGTGCGGCGGCATGGGCTACAACATTAAATTCTGGATTGGTAGCAGCGCCGTTCATATAGCGGGGGTGAGAGAACAGATTGGCAGTACCCCATAAAAGTTGTACTCCTGAGGCCTTCTGTTTTTCCAAAGCGTAGTCGCTGATAATTTCTAGCCTTTTTTCGGTTTCCAGAAGTGTTTCTCCTTCATCTACCAAATCTACATCGTGAAAGCAATAGTAGGGAATGCCCATTTTAGTGATAAACTCAAATGCAGCATCCATTCTGTCTTTTGCCGCTTGAACGGGGTCGGGGGATTTCTCCCAAGGGAAAAACTTGGTAGGCGCACCAAAAGGGTCGGTGCCATTTCCCCTGAAAGTGTGCCAATACGCCACAGCAAAGCGGAAATGTGCTTTCATGCTTTTCCCTGCTACCATCCTGTTTTCGTCGTAGTATTTAAAAGAGAAGGGATTATCGGATTGGGGACCTTCGTAGGCTACTTTTCCAACACTGGGGAAAAACGTTTGTTCTCCTAAAGTTACGTGAATGGCTTTTTCGTTTTCAGACATGGTAAAAAATTCAGGTAGATAATAATTTCTTTAAAAATTCATTCCATTGATGATACGCCTCTTGGTAAGCTGCGGTATTGGAAGATTGGGTGTAAGATTTGATGATTTCGGTTTGCTGCATTGCTTCTTCAAGATGTTGGTATTGAAATTAAGATTGCACCACTGCGCGCCTACTGCTTTATTTTCTAGCATCCG
>CAZFQW010000051.1:0-12154 GCA_964521225.1 uncultured Roseobacteraceae bacterium | reverse complement strand
TGGTTGATAATATTTGCGCCACCAGTAACTAATAAGCTACCCGCCCCCAATGCACCTAATACTACATGGTTGATACGACCTTCTACCCCCAACATGTAACCAAACACCCCAGAGAAGACTACCAAACTAGAAAGGCGAAATTTTAGCAACATGAAGAATTGTCCAAATCTGCTTCTGAAACTGCTAGCCATTGTAGAGGTTGTTTCTAAGTTTTTAGTAATCATTCTTTCTATTTGGAGATTAGCAAACGTTATTTTTGTGCGAAAATAAGATTGAAACGCTACATTCTTGTAAAATTCTTCAAAATTAATCCTTAAAAGTGTTTCAATCAGAAGTAATTATGTGGCTTGTATGCTATTTGAACTTGGCAAGTTATGAGTTTTAAAAACCATATTTTCGTTTAACCTAAGTAACAAGTAAAACTGTATTCCAAATACAATGTTTGCCAAAAGTAGGTGTATCGGCTGCATTGCCGGAGGGATGGCGAAATAAGCCATAATTACACCCGAAAAAATTTCTAGTACAAAGAGTATTGCAATTGCTATTCCCCAATTAAATATTCTTTTAGAACCGCTTCCGTATAGTTTTTTCAACAAAGTAAGGAAGTAAATATTAAGCCCTAGTACTACTAAAGAAAAGGAACGGTGGATATAAAATGTAAGATTCATTTCTGCTATCCAATTGCTTCTTTGTGCTTCTCCCAGGGCTTTGGTGACTTCATCAACGGCTTCTCTTACCTGTGTGCCCAATACAATTTGAACAATTGACAAGACAATACAACCTACTAAAACTTTATTGAGTAAGCTTTTTGAGGCGAATTCTGTAGAAGAGGTAAAACCTTGGTAAGACCTACTTACTATATATATCAGTAAGCAAATAACTACTATTGCCACTAGCATGTGTGCGGTAATCATGTAAACTGCCAAATCGGACGAAACTACCAAAGAACCTAGCCAACCTTGGAAGCCTATCAAAATAAGTAATAGAAAAGACAAGACGGTAATAGTGAAATCCTTTTTTAGATAGGCAAGCGAAAAAAGGAAGGTAAGAAAAATAAAAACGCCAATGAGTGCTCCTAATAGCCTGTTAATATATTCTATCCAGGTTTTGAAAGCGTTAAAGTCTGCAATTTCTCTTCCTTGAACTTTAAATATTTCTTTATAATCTTCGGGAAGTTGGCGGATATCGGTAGGGGGAATCCATGTTCCGAAACACTTGGGCCAATCGGGGCAACCCATTCCGGAGCCCGTACTCCGGACAATACCCCCCGCAAGTATTAGTAAGTAAACTGAAACAATAGTAACAATGCCAAATTTTCTGAATATTGCTTCCAAGCTGTTGTGTTTAGTATAATACAATGTTTGAAAAACGACTGTGTAAAATATTGATTGATGTTTTGCTGCTGTTCAGCATAATGTAAATTTTAACTGCAATATACGCTTCTGTGTGTAAGGTAAGTTTTATCATGAAGTGCTTACACCTTAAAAAATTTAGCGACATATATCAACTTTTTTTAGTTAAAATAATGATGATTATAAGCCTAGCTAAAAACTTACAACTCAAAATTAAACACTACCAAAAGTAACCTATTGTTCGAGATGAAGTTTCAATTTTTACATTTCAATTCAGGTAGATTTGGTAAAAATACTTGCTGATATATCACAACGCAATTCGTGTTTAAAGATTACCTTTTTCTTGTTTCAAAAGATGGATTTTAATTTTGTGAAGAAGGTCTTCGGGATCAAAAGGTTTTACTACAAAATCATCCATACCTGCCTTTTTCACTTTATCTTGTTCAGAAGATAGTGCCGATGCCGTAAGTGCTATAATTGGAATGTTATTGTAGTACTGAGAGCCTAACAATCTTATTCTTTTGGCAGATTCATAGCCATCCATAAAAGGCATTTGTAAATCCATTAAAATTAAATCGTAGCTATCTTCTTGCATTTTTTGGAGTGCATCTTCCCCATTTTCTACAATTTCAACTGTTGCATTCCAAAGACTCAGAAATTTAGAAATTACTTTTTGGTTAATAAGATTATCTTCTGCCACTAAAATTCTTTTATTTTTGAGGTCATCGTTTGTGCTAGGAGAAGTTCCATTTTCAGCGACCCTACGCAAGCCATTGATACTAGTTTCTTCAAAAGCAATTGAAAACCTAAAGGTGGAGCCTATTCCGAGTTTACTTTCTACCTGAATGGATCCTTTTAGCATCTCCACTAATCGCTTACTAATGGAAAGCCCCAGACCAGTCCCCCCAAATTTTCGGGTAGTATCGGCACTCGCTTGGGTGAAATCTTCAAAAATATAAGCTAGCTTATCTTCCGAAATTCCAATGCCCGTATCTTCTACCTCCACAGTAAGTACCCGCTTATTATTTTCTGTTGGGTTATATGCCACTCTAACTTCAATACTCCCTTTTTCGGTAAACTTAATTGCGTTTGAAAGCAGGTTCGTCGTAATTTGCCGCAAACGCAGGGCATCGCCTAATAAGGCATTAGGAATATTATTTTGGTAATGGATATTCAGCTCAAGCCCTTGTTCCGAGGCAGGAATTTTAAAGCTTTTAACAATGCTTTCTAAAACTTCTTTAGGTCTGAAAGCTGCTTTTTCAACATGGACTTTTCCCGATTCAATTTTCGATAAGTCGAGAATATCATTTATCAAAGAGAGCAGATGCTGCGAAGAAAAGCCTAATATTTCTACGTTTTCTTTTTGTTCTACGGTAAGTTCGCTCGATTTCAGGAGGTTCGTAGTTCCTACAATTGCATTTAAAGGCGTTCTTATTTCGTGGCTCATAGTGGAAAGGAACGTTTGTTTTGCCCTGGAAGCCTGTTCGGCTTTTTCCTTTGCTTTTCTTAGCTCTTTAGTGCGCTCTTCTACTCTTTTTTCTAGTTCAGAGTTTACCTTTTTCAAACGCTCTAGCAGTGCTTCCTTGTCTTTTCGGAGCTGTACGGCTTCCAATGCCTTATCGAGCGTATGTTTCATTTCCTCTCTGTCCCAAGGCTTTACCAAATACCTGTAAACGCCGCAACGATTCAAGGCGTAGATAATATCTTCTACATCGCTAAAGCCCGTTAAAATAATTCTGACCACATCGGGGTATAGTGCAATCACTTTTTCGAGGAACTCAACGCCCGTCATGCCGGGCATCCGTTGGTCGGTTACCACTATATCAACGGGGCGTTCTTTGAGTAATTGGAGCGCTTCTTCGCCTGAGCGTGCCGTGTGTACAGAGTAATACTTACGGAAAGCAGCCCTAAAAATCCTTAGGTTACTTGCTTCATCGTCTACATAAAGCACGTCGTACATCTGCTCTGGCATATTGGGGAGTTTAACTTTTCTGCGATAATTGAATAGGGATTAGAACCGCTAATAAAAATACGTTTAAAATTCTCGATTTATTGGATTAAATCAATTTATAGGTTTTTTAATGGAGATAGAGTAGTTAAACTTAGCCTTATTTTCGATAAACCTAACTTACAAAAAAAGCCTTCTAACTATATCAGAAGGCTTGTGAAAAGATTTTAGTTTTTCCTACTTCTTGAAAGGAGAAGTATAATTTTTCTGAAAATCTTCCCACGAAATGCTCGTATGTAAATCTTCTGCAAAATATTGTAGCATAGGGGCTAAGTTTTCGGGTTTTTGGTAACCCGGAACCGGTTGTATCATTCTGAACTGCTCGTCGAGGAAAACTACGGTTGGGAAACTTAACTTACCATTTAATAAAGCTGCGGCTAGTTCATGGTAGCCCTTTTTTCCTCTAGCCACAAACTTGAAGGTATTACCCTGAAATTCAATTTCTCCTTTTTGCTCAGCATCTAGTTTCACTGCATGATAGTTCTTGATGATATACTCTGCAATGTAGGGATTCTTGAACGTGTTCTTATCCATCACCTTGCACCAGCCGCACCAATCGGTATAAACATCAATAAAAATTTTCTTTGGTTCTGTTTTATTTAATGCCACCGCTTCTTCAAAAGTGAGCCATTGTATTTCCGCTGGCTTTCCTTTTTTAACAAACGAAGTGCTTGTGAAGGCAACTACCACCAAACTGAAAAGCAAAATGCCAGAAAATTGATATAATTTCATACTGAAAGCTTTTGATATAAATTCTATAGTTGATAAGTCTCTAATAGTAAAAATCTATGATTTACTAGAACCCAATTTAAGCAACGCTTTTTTGCCCTAAGCAGTTTACCTCTCTACAGAGAAAAAAAATTATTTAATGCGAATCAGGGTTTAAAAAGACTATTGCGACCAAAAAAACGGAGCAAAAACATGGTTTTTGTCATCTCGACCGTAGGGAGAGAACACTCATGTTTACTTGTCCTATTGTTAGATTCTTCGCAAGCTCAGAATAACACCAAAATTCATTTTTTAGGCTCAAAAAAGAAGGTTATAAGCACCGATTCGCATATTTAGTAAAAGTCTGCAAAATAACCACAGTTTCTCCTCTGGTTTAAGGGCCTTGCTTTTGTATCCACAAAAACACCGTGTAATTCAAAAACCACTAAATCCAAAACAAAGGTCAAAGCGAGAACCGAGGTAAAAACGAAGTGGTAGTACAGGTTCAAACGGGCGAGATGATTAAACCAACCGAGAGAATTTTTTAATTTGAGGCACTATCCATCAATTCAGACGATAGTTAGATTGTATAATCAGGCCATATAAATTGTGGTATTTTTAGATTTAAGGGAATCTCTTAAACTGGTTGGGCAAGAAATGAGTCGTAGTACTCTCTAATAAATAGACAAAACTGAGTTACATTTAAATCTCCGAAATTTATAGTTTTATAAATTTGATTACCAAGTATTTACTATTTTAAAATTTCAGAGGTTTTTATTGCTATTATTTCTGCTCACTTACTCAAAACTTGGTCATCTGTTCTAATTTTAGAAAATCGTTTTTAAAATATTGATAGACGCCTGAATCTTTTCCAAAGGTTTCCTCTAATTGCGCTTTTACATTTTCTTTAGTCTCTTCACTTTCTAGTGCTTTTTCTAGTTTAGCTTTCAGTTTTGTTGCCATTACTTTTGAACGGACATCATATACATGGATACGCTCATCTTCGCCAGAGGTAAAAAACTGCTCTGAGTTAGGGTTAAAGGTTACCGTGCGAACCCATGAATTATTTCTAATCAAAACAGGGTTTGCTTTTAGGCTCTCCATATTAAACAATTGAACTGTTTTATCGAAACCTGCTGACACCATGTGTTTGCCATCAGGGCTAAACGCAATGCTTACTACACCATTTTTATGAGAGTTAAGCGATTCAATTTTGTTGAAAGTTCGAAAATCCAAAATATCAATATCTCCAAAGCGAGAGCCTATGGCTAGTTTATCGCCATTAGGGTTTAAAACCATCGATTGTATAGGGTTAAAAGAACCATTTTTTATGGTGTACGACTCAATTTTTGCATCAGTAATAGTAATTTCTGCTAAAATACCATCGCCATCTTCATTTACACCTAATAAGAATTTATTATCTTCATTGGTTGGCAAAATACTAATCGTTTTAAAACCTTCTCCTTTTTCAAAATCTAATTTTTGAGGTTTCTGTGTTAGTCCTATATCTTCTTTAAGTTCCCAGAAAAACACATTCCCTTCGGTATCTAATGAAAGTAAGCTTTTCCCATCTTTAGCAAATGCCGTTAGTTTAACGGGGTATTCATGACCCTTAAGTTCAATAAAGCCTTTTTTATTAAATGGAAGTTCTGATTCTATATTTTGAGCTTTCCAAACTCTTATTTTTCCATCTGCATGCGAACTTGCCATTAATGTATTATCAATATTTGTGGCAATATGTTTCGTAAGATGAGTCCCATTTTTGGCAAAGCTAAAAGCTTCTTCTGAGGGCTTAATTAGAGTATTATCTTCTGTTAAGTCCCACATCTTAATAGAACCCGTAGAACCTGCGGTTAAAACCTGAGTATCTACAAGCACTAAACTTTTTATACCTCCCTGATTTGCATTGATACCACTCGCTATATTTTTATCGATTTTTTCTAATGCCAAACGTAATGCCGAGTAAATATCTGGATCTTGATGAAATGTTTTTGTTGAATCTTGATAGTTTTCATAAGCGTACAATGCTAAGGTAGCTTTCGTTGCTGTTTCATCCTCATTATTAAAACTTTGGATAGATTTAAAAGCTAGTTCTTTTGCTTTTGCTTTTTGCCTCTCCCTATCGGCCTGAACTTTTGCTATTGTTGCCTTTTCTTCTTCTTCTTTTGCTTTTTTTCGAGCTGCTATAGCTGTTGCTAAATTTTTCTCAGCTTTTTTTCGCTCACTTTTCGCTATTTCTTCACTAAGCTTAGCCTGTATTTCAGCATTACGAGCTATCAACGCACTTTCTTCTGCTTGCTTTCGTGCTTTTTCGGCTTTTTCTTTTTCTGCCTCTGCATTTTTCTCAGCTTTTCTGGCTAGTAAAGCATTGGTTTCTGCATACACTTGTGCTGCTTCGGCTTTTTCTTTTTCTGCCTCTGCAAGTTTGGTTTGTGTTAGTGCCTTATCTGCATTTTTTTTAGCTTCTATTGCATTTTTTTTTGCTTCAATGGTTTGCAATACAGCTACCACCCCAAAAGCTAATGCCAATACCAAAAGCGAAATGGAAGCCACTAAGGCACGTTTCATCCTCCTTTGGTTTCTCTCTTCTTTTAATTTGGCAGCAAAAATGGCATTTCTACTTTCATCAATAAGTTCTAGTTGCCATGCAGAAGGCTTGGGTTTTTTGTTGTTTTCGAGAGCATCGAGCACCCAAGCATTTGCTAAATTAAACTCAGTTCCTCTTAATAATAAATCGCTAGATTGGTTTTTTTCTTGCCAAGCCAAAGCTAGTTTCGCCCATTTATTATGGTTTTTGATATACTCTCTATCAACATCAAGTGTACGAATTACTTCGCTAAACTTTGCTTTAAAATCACCTTTTTTGTGGGTGAAATTAATAGAAGGTGTGTTTTGAATAACTTTAGGAAATTCACCTTCTGTTAAGTTATCATGGTATTGTAGGGTGATAATTCTCTTGTTGAGTTTCGCAGCATATTCTGCTTGTTCAATAAGCGTTTTTGAATTACAAGAAGAGATAGAAGCGATGTACAGAAAGTTTTCTGAATTTTCAATGCCTTTATTAATTTCTTCGTGGTAATTAGCATCGCTACTGATAAACTTATGATCGAACCAAGTAATTCTGCCATTGCTTTGTAACTCGCGGTTTAAGATTACAGCAAAATCGTAGTCAGAAGAATCGTATGCTATAAATACTTGGGGAACTGCATTAGGGCTCTCTTGCTCGCTGGCTTTTAAGAATTCTTCATGAATCTGAAGAGGTTTTTCTTCACGGTTTTTTTTGCCGAGTTTTAGCCAATTAAGACCTTCTTGCAACTGATAACCACTTAACAGAACGCCAGGGTTTTTACCTTCTCGCTCCCACTTAAGTGCCGCCGATAGCCATAGTTTATGTTGGCGATAATACTCTTTATCATCCTCTAGTTTCAGTAAGATATTATCAATATCTTTTTCAAAATCAGACTTTATTCCCGTAGGCAAAGCGTCTTCTGGCTCTATGTTATCTGTAAAATCAATTAGCTGTACTCTTCGAATTTCAGCAGGCAGTTTCGATTTATCAAACCGTTCAATAAGTAAAGGAATAATCCTTTTATTTAAAGAGATAGCATACCTCAAATCTTCTAAGCAATGTTCGTCTGCCACAGAAGATTCCGAAATAAAATAAATGAAATTATCTGCATCTTCTATCCCTTCTTTAGCGGCTTCATCTTGGTTTTCACCCGCAGGGGTATCAGCAGTGCGAGTCCATGTAGTAAGCCCTTTCGAGAGAAGCGCGCTTCCTACTTTTTTGCTTAACTCGCTGTCATTTTCAGCAAAGCTTAAAAAGGCATCTGAATGAAAATCGTAAACATATTTTTTGCTCTGGGCAATAAAATCGAAGTGAAGATCTGTAGGAACACAGGGTGCTTGTTCGTTCACAAACTCTTTTAACATCCACTTTTCTGCTTTTAAGCGATCTTTGCCTAGTAACAGATAGGTAGATTTTTTTTGGTTTTGTTCCCATTTAGCGGCTTTAAGCAGTAGCTCTGTACCATACTTTATATATTCTTCATGTTTATGAAGCAGCGTAGAAAGTCCTTCAAATGCCTTGTGATAACTGTCTTGCCCTTCTCTACAATAAATCCAATTGATTTTACCAATCATCGGATGCATTACTTTAAAATCGTCGGGGCTTAACTCTTCAAAAAGCAAGGGGATAATCCTTTTCTTTCTGAGCACTGCCCTTTCTACTTCTTTTAAGCAATACGGAGAGTTGACAGAATGGGGAGAAATGATAAAAACGAAATTATGCGCCTTTTCAATACCATCATCAATTTGGTTTTGAAAATCAACTCCAAGAGGAATACTTACTTGATCGAACCAAACTTTAAAATTGGCATCGATTAAATTATTGTGTAAACGGTGCGCAAAGTCTAAGTTTCTTCTAGAGTAAGAAATGAAAACATCGTTTAAGTCTGTGTTAAACTCATTTCCCATGTTGGCTGCTTTGTATTTAATTAAGAACTGCTAAAGCTTTGGTTATTTTGCTAATCTAGTTTTTCATAGAGTCAAACATGTCGCGCGCTCTTCGTGTTGTATTTTTAACACTCTCGCTTACATCTTTTATAGTAGCACCAAACGATTCCTTAAAATCATCGGAGTACGATTTGCCAGCATTTTTCAAATCATCTTCTAATTCTGAATCTTCTTTTGTATAAAAACCTCTTAAAATAGTATCGTACTCACCGCTTCTTACCCATTTTAAAAGCTCGTTTACTCTTAACACAGGGAATGGATGTGTTTGGCCTAGTAAATTGAGGATTTTGTAGACTTGATCCATGGTAGTTCCACCTTTTTCGTACTCTTCTGCCTGTTTTACGAACTCACCTAAATCCATTTCTTCTACTTGGCTTCCCCCTGCCATTTTCATTAATAGCCTGATTGATACCTCAGGGTTCTGAACGGTAATAAGCCCTGCTCTATCGGCACTTAGCTCGCTTTTTCTGTCCCATTCTTTAAGGGCTGCAATAAGACCTGCAATGGTAATTGCGCTTAATGGAATATTAGCAAATATGGTAGAAAGGCGTAACATTACTACAAGTAAAGACTTGTACAACACATGCCCACTCATTACATGCCCCATTTCGTGGGCAATTACAGAAAGTAACTCTTCGTCGTCTAAAGTTTGTACTAAAGCAGAGTTTAGAGTAATAAAGGGTTTGTCCATTCCCACAGCTCCCGCATTTAAAAACGGATTTTGTGCAACATAGAGTTCTGGAATTGTTTGCACATCGAGTATTTCACAACATTCTTGAAACAAAGAATGTACTCTAGGAAATTGTTTTTCGGTGACCCTAACCGACGATGCAAGTGCAACAAGCCGAAGCGATTTTTCGGTAGTACTTCCAAAAAAGGTTTTCAGAGCCGTATCTAATCCTGGTACTTTTTGTAGTGCTTTCAAAGCAGCCTTATCTGCGGGATGTTCCCATGCCCCAGATTTAATTCCTTCAAATCTTACTCTTACTTTTTTTTGAGTTGCTGGTTTCGCCATGATGTCAATAATTTAAAATGATGCTAGTATATCGTTAATAAAGTGTTTATCTATCAGCCATTTGTAATATACACCAATAATTACTTTTGCTTCATGATACTTCGTAGACGGACAGCGTTACAACTTAATAAAACAAATTTGCCTGTTTAACAATTTTGTATTTAGTCTCTTAAGAATAAAAGCAATAAATTGTAAGGCTAAACGTGTAATATACGATATTTTATTGTTATTTTCTTTCGAGGAAATTGATGCTCTTTGCGTAAAAGTTTTAATATTGTAGTCAGAGAAATATTAAAATATTATTAAACATACAGATTACAGTAATCTTTAAATAACTACATACATGGATAACTTAATAATTGAAGAAGAAAGAGATGTGTTTTTCATTCCTAGTGTGAAGTTTGACGCTTCAACGGGTGTTTGTGAAATTGCTGGAGAATCTTACTTAGAAGATACCGTCAACTTCTATAAAAAACTATTAAGCTGGTTGAAGGAATATAAAGATTTAAAAAAGCCGCTAACATTCAACTTTAAACTCACTTATTTTAATACTAGTTCTTCTAAGGGCATACTCGACATAATGAAGTTATTAAAGGAGTTTCAGAATGGTACAGGCGCAACGGTTAGTTGGCATTACCCCGAAGACGATGAAGATAATTTAGAAGAAGCAGAAGATTTTATAGCAGATACAGGCTTAAAAATGAACCTTATCTCTTATTAATAATAATATCGATATCAAAGCAAAATTAAAGTAACTCTTAGTTTGACTCCCTACAAATGCTTTTTGAAGATACTTCCATAGCTTACAATCAACCACAAGAAGTTTTTTCTTATAACGGACCTATGTCTCACACAATTATTTCTGAGTTAGGCGATTTTATAAAGGTTTGGCTTTCTGATGATGAAAAAAGCTCGAAAAAAGTTTTTGCAATTCTTATTGAGTTATTGCAAAATGCTTCTTATTATTCTAAGTCTTCAATTACCGTGCATGAGAATCAAGAGCATGGGGTCGGAAGATTTATTTTAAGCCATGACCAAGATTTTTTTTATATGGAATGCGGTAATTTGGTAAGCACTTCTACTGCTTCTAAATTGGATCAAGCCATAGAGCATATTAACTCGCTCGACCACCAAGCTTTAAGAAAATATAAAAGAGAACAGAGAGATAAACCAAGGGAAGAAGAAAGTAAAGGTGCCGGGATTGGACTTATCCAAGTGGCTCTGCTTTCTAGTAATCCATTACAAGCTTCATTCACTCCTAAAGGAAATGAGTATTTCTTTTACTCAAACACCATTAGAATCAATAAGCAAAAGGCAAATACTTTAGAAAAGATTTGAAATTTATAAATGCTCTTTTGCATTTATAACAAAACTAAATACCTACAACACCAACTCACATTAGCATCGTGGCAAATAATACCCTCGAATCTATTTTTATCGAAAGCAACGAAGATTCCTCATTCACACCAACTGTTAATTTTGATTTAGCAACGGGGGTTTGTAGTATAGAGGGAGAATCATGCTTAGAAAATGCGGCTGAATTTTACAATACCCTCATTAAGTGGTTTGAGCAATATATCAAGCAAAAGGAAGGAAATATTGAATTAAATTTAAAGCTTCTATACTTTAACACGAGCTCTTCTAAGTGCATTCTAGATATGCTTAAAATATTGAAGCACTATAAAGATTCAGGAGGAATGGTTACTGTAAATTGGTATTACAGAAGTTACGATGAAGACCAATTGGAAGAAGCACAAGATTATGTGGCCTATACCAAGCTCCCCATGAATATTATCCCTATCCAAGACGATTAGCTCTCTGGTTCACTATATTTAGACCATATTCTCTGCGGAATAACTAAATTTCTTTTTTAAAAGATGACCAAAAACCTTTTAAAGATATACTCGATAGCCTTCTTGGGTATATTGCTAGATCAGCTTAGTAAATTACTTGTACATAATTATATGGATTTATACAGTACCGTTACTGTATTTAGCGATTGGTTTCATCTGCATTATGTGCTTAACCCGGGAATGGCATTTGGATGGGAGTTTGATTTCAAATTCGGCAAATTATTTCTTACCCTTTTTAGAATTGTAGCGGCTATAGGTATTGGCTACTTTATTTTCTATCATCATAAAAAACAGACAACTTCGTGGGGCTTTCTTGCTTGTGTGGCCCTTATTTTAGGGGGCACCATTGGCAACCTGATAGATAGTATATTTTATGGCGTATTTATAGAAGGGAATGCGATAGAGGGTGCATTTATCCCTTGGTTTCATGGGAGAGTAATTGACATGCTCTATTTCCCCTTATTTGAAGGAAACTTACCTAATTGGATTCCTTTTGCGGGGGGGAATTTTTTCGTGTTTTTTAGCCCTGTATTTAATATTGCCGATTCTATTATATTTATAGGAATTGTTAGCATTATATTATTTCACAAAAAATCACTCCATAGTTTAGAAAACAGAGTAGAAACTACTAAAACTTCAATTAATTAGATAAAAGGCAGTATTTAGAATTCCGTGTATAAGAATTTAGAAGAGCAAGGGAGTT
>CAZFQW010000050.1:0-12161 GCA_964521225.1 uncultured Roseobacteraceae bacterium | reverse complement strand
GACAGATTCCAACCGGGTCGCCGGGCGATAATTCTTTGCTCCGCTACAGAATTTTCGGCTACCGTGGCAGCGGAATGACGCTCTTGAGCTATTTGTGTACATCTCCTAGGTCAGGGGGACAGACCAAGGAGGAGGAGGAGAAAAACCTGTGCTGCATTTCCCAATACCAATTCACCCAATAACTCATACTAGCATCTCTTTTTATGACTTATGTTTACATGATATTCTGTTAAAAAGATTAAAAGAATATCATCCTTATATTACTCTTCTCTATCAACTTGCATTTAGATATATGCTTGGGTAGTCTATTATCTATCAAAGTATCTCAAAATTAAACACTTATAACCTTTCAGAAAGGGTTTGCCAATGAACAGGATATGCGTAATTTTGCACGCTTAAATAAGGAATGCGCCAAATACGCTTATTTTGCCCGTTTCAGATAACCTAAACATTGACAAACTTTCCCATAATACAGATTTCTGTGTTTAATTGGCTGATATGAAAGACTTGATTGATTCCTCAAACGTCCCTTCTCACTTAGCGGTGATCATGGATGGCAACGGAAGGTGGGCAAAACAAGTAGGTGCCAAAAGAATATTTGGACACCAAAATGCTACACGAGCAGTACGAGAAACAGTGGAAGGAGCAGCCGAACTTGGGGTTAGTTACCTCACTCTTTTTGCATTTTCTACAGAAAACTGGAGTAGACCTAAGCATGAGGTAAGTGCCTTAATGGAGTTATTAATTAAAACACTTAAAAGTGATACTTTAGAATTGGTCGACAATAATGTAGTACTTAAAACTATCGGCGATATTCGTAGCCTTCCAAAATCGTGTTTAAAAGAGCTAGATAAAGCGATGGAAAGTACTAAAAATAATGATGGTTTGGTTTTAAACTTGGCTCTGAGTTACAGTGGAAAATGGGACTTGGTAAATGCTGTAAAGCAAGTTGTAGCAGAACAGGTAAGTGCCCCGTCGGAAATTACCGAAGAGTTACTTGCCAAACATTTAAATACGTATGGCATTCCGGATCCAGAACTTTTAATCCGCACTAGTGGAGAAATGAGGATAAGCAACTTTATGCTGTGGCAAATGGCTTATACCGAACTTTACTTTACAAAAACATTATGGCCAGATTTCCGCAAGGAACATCTTTTTGAAGCCATTTTAGAATATCAAAGACGTGAACGCCGTTTTGGCAAAATTAGCGAGCAAATATAATTTTATGAAATTCTTTCAACGTTACTATCTCCCTTTAAGCACTTTATTAGTGCTGTTTTGCTTTTCAGCTCAAGGACAAGATAGATTTTCTTTCCCCAGTTCAGATAAATACAAAATTGATTATGCAGCACCCAAGGAATATACCATCGGGGGAATTAGTGTGGTAGGTACTGTATTTAATGATAAAAATTCACTTATCTCCATTACAGGGCTTGAAGTGGGTAAAAAAATCCGTATTCCCGGAGATGACATCAGCCAAGCTGTAAAAAAACTCTGGAAACTCGGCATCATCGGCGATATCCAAATCAGCATTACAGAAATTGTTGAAGACCAAGTTTATCTTCAGTTAGATTTAAAAGAAAGACCTCGGCTCTCTCGCTATTTCTTTGAAGGAATTCCCCAAACGCAGCAAACTACCCTTAGCGATAAAGTGAAACTCATTAGAGGCAGAATTGTAACCGATGCAATGATTCAGAATGCAATTAACGTGATTAAGCGACACTATGCCGAGAAAGGGTTTAACAATGCCGAAGTGAATGTAGTCCCTCAGAAAGATAGTTTACTGGCGAATAGCGTGCTGCTTCGCATTGCAGTCGACCGCAAATCGAAAGTAAAAATTAATGAGATTATCTTTGAAGGCGTTTCTCAGCTTGAAGAAAAGAAGCTGCTCAAAAAGATGAAAAAAACAAAGGAAAAGAGGTTTATGCGTATTTTCTCTCCGTCTAAATTTGTTGCCGAAGAATTTGAAAATGACAAACAGAACATCGTTGATTACTACAACCAAAACGGTTACAGAAATGCTTTAATCGTAACCGACTCTGTTTGGAATCATGACGAAAGCAGCGTAAACGTTAAGCTAAAAATTGAAGAAGGCAAGCAATTTCATTACAGAAATATTGAGTGGACAGGGAACTATAAATACACCGACGAGCAACTTTCGCAACAATTAGGAATTAACCGAGGCGATATTTATAACCCCGAAGAACTTTCAAAACGTTTAAATTTCAACCCTGCAAGTACTGATATTACTGCACTTTACATGGATGATGGTTACCTACGTTTCAACATTAACCCAGTTGAAGTAATGGTTGATGAAGACTCCATTGACATTGAAATGAGAATGTTTGAAGGAGAGCAAGCCACCATTAACAAAATTGTAGTAAATGGTAATACCAAAACGAGTGACCACGTAATATTTAGAGAACTTTGGACGCTACCCGGACAGAAGTTCAGCCGTTCAGACATTATACGTACGCAGCAGCAATTGGCAAATATGGGGTATTTTGATCCAGAGCAAATTGGCATTGCCCCTAGTCCTAATCCCGACGGTAGTGTAGACATTATTTACGATTTAGTAGAAAGACCCAGCGACCAAATTGAACTTTCGGGCGGTTGGGGCGGTCAGTTCGGCTTTGTAGGTACGCTTGGGGTGGTGTTTAATAACTTCTCTGCAAGAAATATTTTTAATTGGGACTCATGGAAACCTCTCCCCGCTGGCGATGGGCAGCGTTTAGCAATTCGGATGCAAGCCAACGGACGCAGGTTTCAAACCTACACATTCACCTTTACCGAACCTTGGTTAGGCGGAAATAAACCCAACTCGTTTAGTGTCAACTTAAACCACTCTGTACAAAGGTTACTTACCTTTGCGGGGCAAGTTACTGGTAGTTTAAAAGTAAATGGAGCTACCTTAAGTTTGGGTAGAAGATTAACCATTCCCGACGATTACTTCATTCTTTCACAATCTTTAAGTTTTTTGGTATATAACCTCGATAACTTTCAAACCAGAGGGTTCAATAACTTTACCGATGGGCAGTCTTATAATATAACGTTCAATAATACAATCTCCAGAAGCAGTATCGATAGCCCCACCTATCCTAGAAGCGGTGCACAAATGTCTTTATCGGCAAGTTTTACCCCGCCTTACTCGTTGTTCTCTGGCGACACTTTTTCAGATTTATCAGAAGAAAATCGTTTCCGTTGGGTAGAGTATCATAAATGGATGTTCGATAACTCTTGGTTTATGCCTGTTGTAGGGAAATTAGTATTTAATGCTAGAGCACACATGGGCTTTATAGGTACTTACAATAAAGAAAAAGGAGTTGGCCCATTCGAGCGTTTCATTTTAGGGGGCGATGGATTAGCACAGAATAACTTCTTGTTGGGTACTGAAATTGTAGGTTTAAGAGGGTATGAAAACAACTCTATTCTGCCTCCGGAGTCAAACGGTACAGGGGGTGTAGTTTATAACAAATATGTGTTAGAATTACGCTATCCGCTTTCATTAAATCCTTCGGCTACTATATTTTTGCTCAGCTTCTTAGAAGGTGGCAACAACTGGGGCAGTTTTGAAGAGTTTAATCCGTTCGATTTAAAAAGGTCAGCAGGAGTTGGAGCAAGAATATTTATGCCTGCTTTTGGTATGCTCGGTGTTGACTGGGCTTATGGCTTCGACCAAATTACGGGCCGACCCGGTGCAAGCGGCGCTCAATTCCACTTTACCATAGGGCAACAGATTCGATAATTTATACCAGCTACCTTTATATGATTTTATTTATTATGAAACGTTTTTTGCTTATCGCGCTACTAGTATTAGGTTTTTCACAGGTGTACGCTCAGCGGTTTGGGTATATTAACTCAGATGTCATCGTTAGGAAAATGCCAGAATACCAAGAAGCAGAAAAAGAACTCGATAATCTTGTGCAAACTTGGCAGTCTGAAATTGACAAAAAAAAGGTTTCTTTAGATAATTTAAGAGCTAGTTATGCAAAAGATGAGCTCATGCTTACACAAGAAATGAAAAAAGTTCGTTTAGCAGAAGTGAAGAGCAAAGAAGACGAGCTAAGAGACTACCAAAGTAATGCATTTGGCTTCGATGGGCTTCTTTTCAAAAAAAGACAAGAATTAATTAAGCCCCTTCAAGAAAAAATATTTGAAGCTTCTGAAAAAGTAGCTAAACAAAAGAAAGTAGATTTTTTATTTGACAAAGCAGGCGATTTAGTAATGCTTTACACGAACCCTCGCCATAATTATACCGACTACGTGTTAGAAGAACTAGGATTAGGCGACCCTATCGACTCCCCTAATAACCAATGATAAACTTTTGCATTTGATAGAATGTAATTCCATTTAGCATATTTTTAAAAAAGAATCTTATATCGATGAAAAACAAATTAACATTCGCTCTTTTATTTACTGTGTTCTTAGGATTGAACGCAGCCTTTGCTCAGCAAAAAATAGCATACGCAGATCAAGACAGTATCCTTGTTTCTATGCCCGAATTTAAAGGGCAACAAAAAATATTAGAGTCTTACGGAAAACAACTACAAGCTACTCTGGCTGATAAAGAGAAGCAATTACAAACAAAATATGGTGAGTTTGAAGCAGGTGCACCTAATTGGATTCCGGAAGTTGTAGACGAAAAAAGAAAAGAAATTTCTCGTTTACAACAAGAGTATCAAGATTTTCAACAAAACTCTCAAGTAAATTTTGGGCGTAAGCGTGAAGAAGTTCTTGCCCCTCTTATGGTTAAAATCCAAGAAGGAATTGATACCGTAGCGAAAGAAAGTGGTTACAATATGGTACTTCCTGTTACTATGCTTCTTTATGCTGATAATGCCGACGATATTACCAATAAAGTAATTACTAAATTGGGTGGCACAGCAGGCAACTAAATCGGCATTCCAATTACTTGAATCAAGCTTAAAAAAGCGGGCTATATCGAAATGATATAGCCCGCTTTTTTATTGCATTACCCATTGCAGAGATTGCTCTAGTAATTTTCTTCGTTGCTCGGTAGTGTGGGAAATAGGTAGTTGGGCAACGCCTAAGGTTCTCCGCATAATTTCTACTCCGGCAAACTGATTTGTGCTTTTGAGATCTGCATACTTAATAGCGGAGTATGCCGAATAAAACCTATTCCAAGCATCACTATATATTCCACAGATAGCCATATGTGCTGCCGTTACTCCTAAATCAAAAGTAGTATTGCCCATAAAACAGAATTCAGGGTCAATAATATAGACTTCTCCTTCTGAATTCAACCAACTTCCGGGGTAAAAATCGCCATGTAAGAGGGTGTTTCCGTCGTTTAAGTAGAGCTTTCCTAACTCTTTTACACGATTTTTATACGGTTCATTGTCTAGTAAAAATTGAGCGGCCTCGGTTAAACCCTCCGAAAAAGCATCTAAATCGATACCATTATCTTTTTTTAAAGGGATATTGAATATATGCTCGTGGTTTAATGAACGCATTTCTTTATTCTGAAAAGTTGCTTTAAACTTTTTGGGAACTTCGATGCTATGCAACTTCCCCAACCACTCGCCAAGTACCTCCCACGGAATTTGATGGGCAACATTGGCATTCGCATAAAGCTTGTCTAGGTTTTCTAAACTGCCTAAATCTTCTAAAATTATGATAGAAGACGCTAAATCAGTTTTTATGATTGTGGGCATTTTGGAAGCGACATACTTATTTGAGTTTACCGCTTCATAAAAAGCAGCTTCTACCCCTGCTCTATTAGCGGGGGCTTCAATCTGCGGGTATTTTTCTACCCATGGCCTCGACTGCTTCAAAATGAATGCTTGCTGACTTGTTTTTACCCTTAAGGTCAGGTTCATGTTTCCTTCCCCTGCTTTTTCTATTGAAAGAATATTTTCCCCTTTACTTATTACCCCTAAATTTTGCAGATATGTGGTTATCTCATCTACCTCTTCTGCTGACACAAAGAACCCTTTGGGGAAAAATCTAATAAATTTTTCTTGCTGACTTTTCATCATTATTGTCTTTTTCGCCTATTCTTAAACAAAAGCGACTTCTTTTACTCGGAAATATTCAATTTCGCCCCGCTTTTCAATTGCTAATCTACCAGAAACATCTATTCCTAAAATCTGACCCATAAAAACCGCTTCTGAGTTATTTCTTAAATCTATAAATTGATGGTTTTCTTGGTATCGGTACAAATTAGATAAATAGTTCTGTTTCTGTTTGTCAGTACCACTACTTTTCATCTGCATATAATTCACCTCAATAAAAGAAAGTATTGACTCCAATAAAATCGTTAAATCCATTTGTTTCCCTACAATTTCGCTTATTGAAGTTGCCTTGGTAGTTTCAAAGCTATTTTGATTGATGTTAAGCCCTATTCCTACTACCGACCAAGCAATTTTTTTAGCTTGTAGTTGATTTTCAATTAGTATCCCTCCAATTTTTTTATTCTTGTAATAAATATCGTTGGGCCATTTAATTTTTAAACCTATCGGTACTAAAAATGCTAAAGCTTCATAAATACTGTTAGAAATTGCGATGCTTAAATCGAATTGTTTCTCGGCAGCCAGAAACGTTGGCTTTAAAATAATTGAAAAAGTAAGGTTTTTATCTGCCTGACTCTCCCAGATATTCCCCCTCTGCCCCCTCCCTGCTGTTTGTTCTGACGTAATGACAGTTGTACCCTCAATTGCTTTTCCTTCAAAAATTAATTGAGATGCAAAATTGTTTGTTGATAGACATGTTGGCAGGTAAACGAGATTTTTCCCTAGCCAAAAAGTACTGGCAATAATTTTATACAAGTATTTCTTAGTTTTGTGTGAGCCCTATCAAACTGAATACATAAATATAAGGTTAAACATTAGTAATATTATTAAGAATTTCAATCTATTAAATGAACAATATCGAAACCAAGATTACTGAAGACAAAAAAGTAGTGAATGCTATTGTTCACGGTATGCAAGAAAAAAAAGCCGTTGATATTGTCGTGTTAGACTTAACCCACCTCTCAAACTCTATTGCTAGTTACTTTGTAATTTGCTCTGGTAACTCCGATACCCAAGTAGAGGCAATTATGGATAGTATTGAGCATGAGGTAAAAAAAACATGTAGCGAAACTCCTTGGAAAAGAGAAGGCCTCAATAACAAAGAGTGGATACTCTTAGACTACGTATCGGTCGTTACACACATATTTCTGAAAGACAAAAGGCGATTCTATGGCTTGGAAGAGCTATGGGGCGATGCCGTTATGGATCTAATAGAAGATTCAAAATAAATTTAACCCGCTATATATAAATTGTAAACTCAATCAAAATATCAATTTTCATATTGAATAAATCAGAAAATAATGTCCGACAAAAAAATAAAAAATAATCTTCCTCCAAAGTATAATTTCTCTATATGGTTTCTGGTAGTTTTTGTAGGAATCATCGTTACGGTTACTTGGTTTAATAAAAATAATGCTCTGATTGATATCACTCAAAGCCGTTTTGAGCAAATGCTCCTCGATGGGCATATTGCCGAAATCACCATTGTAAATCAAAAAGATGTTGAAATCCGCTTAAATAGTAAAGGTTTAGATCGCTACAAACAAGAACTCCCCAACAAAATTGCCATAGCACCACAAGCGGGAGCAGCCCAATACAGAGTAAAAATTATTTCAGCAGAAAGCTTTAAAAAAGACTTAGATCAAATACAAGAAGACCTTCCTAAAGAAGAGCAAATAGGCTTTAGAGTAGAGGAAAGAGAGGACTTTGGTGCTTGGTTTATGAGCTGGGGCTTATTTTTCGTACTCATTTTTGGTTTTTGGTTTTTAATGCGCCGAATGACCGGAGGTGCTGGTGGCGGGCAGATTTTCAATATTGGCAAATCTCGTGCGGCTCTTTTCGATGCAGAAAGTAAGGTGAAAATCACTTTTAACGATGTTGCCGGACTTGATGAAGCCAAAGAAGAAGTAGAAGAAGTAGTTCAGTTCTTAAAGAACCCTTCAAAATATACAAGCCTAGGTGGTAAAATCCCTAAAGGTGTTTTACTAGTAGGCCCTCCGGGAACTGGTAAAACACTTTTAGCAAAAGCAGTTGCTGGTGAGTCAGGAGTTCCTTTCTTCAGCCTTTCAGGTTCTGATTTTGTGGAGATGTTTGTAGGAGTAGGCGCGGCAAGAGTAAGAGACTTATTTAAGCAAGCAAAAGAAAAAGCACCTTGTATTATTTTTATTGATGAGATTGATGCTATTGGTAGATCTAGAGGTAGAGGACAGATGCCCGGCTCAAACGATGAAAGAGAAAATACACTGAACTCTCTTTTAGTAGAGATGGATGGATTTGCTACAGACTCAGGCGTTATTATCATGGCTGCTACAAACCGCCCCGATGTTTTAGACTCGGCATTACTACGCCCCGGACGATTCGATAGACAAATAGGCATAGACAAACCAGATATTAATGGTCGTGAGACTATTTTTAAAGTCCATCTTTCCCCTATCAAAATAGCTAAAGACGTAGACCCTAGAAAACTATCGGCTCAAACGCCTGGCTTTGCAGGTGCTGAAATCGCCAATGTTTGTAATGAAGCTGCCCTTATTGCCGCTAGGAAGGATAAGAAAGCAGTTGATATGCAAGATTTCCAAGATGCTATTGATAGGGTAATTGGTGGTCTTGAAAAGAAAAATAAAATTATTTCTCCTGGAGAAAAGAAAACAGTTGCTTACCATGAAGCAGGCCATGCTGTGGCAGGCTGGTACCTTGAGCATACCGACCCTTTAGTAAAAGTGAGTATTGTTCCCCGTGGTTTAGCAGCGTTAGGGTATGCACAATACCTTCCTCGTGAGCAGTTCTTACATACTACAGAGCAAATGCTCGATGAAATTTGTATGGCTTTAGGAGGTCGTGCCGCCGAAGAAATCGTTTTTGGTAAAATTTCTACGGGTGCTTTAAGTGATTTAGAGCGTACTACCAAACAAGCCTATAGCATGGTAGCAATTTATGGGATGAATAAAGAAATAGGGAATGTTTCTTACTATGATCCAAATAGCTCCGATTATTCTTTCAATAAGCCGTACTCAGAAGCTACCGCAGAAACGATAGATAATGAAGTAAAGAAGTTAATTGCTGGTGCTTACGAAAAAACAAAAGCACTTCTTATAAGTAAGAGGGAAGAACTTGAGGTAATTGCCCAAGAGTTGCTGGAAAAAGAAATAATTTTCCAAACTGACCTTGAAAGATTGATTGGTAAAAGACCTTTTGATGAATTAACCTCTTATCAGGAGTCTCAACAGAATGGTAGTAAACCTGAAATAGCGGCAGAAGAGGTCATTTCTGAAAATACAGATTCAACACCTTCAAAAGGTAATAAAAAGCCAAAATAAGACAGTCTTCTTATAAGACATAAAAGTTCATAGAATATAAATTCTATGAACTTTTTTTATTTGTATTTTCTAACTCAAATAATCGCTTTTGAGCTTTTCATAAGCGATAATTCCGCTTAAAGTTGCTCCGGGGATTCCCTGCCCGGGGTAGGTAGTATCTCCACATATATAGGCTTTTTTGCCATCGAGCCTTGAATCGAGCATTTGCCAAGGCTTAATACGCATATACTGAGGGTAGCCTCCCACAAAACCCATTTCGCGGGCAGTCCATTTATACCACCCTTTTGGCGTGGAAGAGTGCATATAAACGATGTTTTCTTTTTTGATTAAATTGAGCGAATCAAGGCGGTCAATCACAATTTTTTCAAGTTGGCTTTTATCTTCAATTATAGTATTTGCTGGGTCGGGAACGTGAGTACTTACCGAAGCCACCATTTCGCCGGTTGTATCGGCCCTGCTCGCATCATTGGGGTGGCTCAGACTTAAAAATATGCTGTCAGAACCAATGTAAGGCAAGGGTTCATTAAGGTGAATCTGATGATGAATACTTTCGTAATCTCTGTGTTTTTTAAAGCCTAGCCCCATTTGGAAACAACTATTAAGCTGCTCTGAACCCATAGTGCTTTTTACAAACTTTTGCTTTGCTTGCCCTTTAAAAATTGGCAGCGTATTATTAATCGGTATTGCCGAAATAAGAAAACTTGAATAAAAATCACCTTGTTTCTTAGTATTAATTTTATAGGTGTTATTTTCATGTTGAATCGACTCAACACTAGTTCTTAAATGAATATCACAGCCTTTACTTTGGAGGAATTCAACCAGAGGATTCACAAGGTTAATAAGCCCTCCGTTTACATAGTAGTTGGTATAATTAGTATAACATAGAGCTGTTGCCCCAAAAAGTACATTTACTTCTTTAATATGATTTTGAGCGGTGATAAGGAGCTGTTCGTTTACAAAAGCAACAAAATCGGTATTTTGAAGTAAGCCGTATTTTTTCAAAAGCTTTTCCATGGATACCAAAGCGTAGGGAGCATTTTTAAGCTGTTCAACGGTTACGTTCCGAACGGCAAACATTAAATCTTTTAGTTTGCTTGGGGGGAAATGCTTTTGTTTCATAGAAGTCTTCCAAACAAATTGGCTTACCTTAAAACAAAACTCCCAAAAAGGTCTTTGCCCTTGCTTGCCAAAGACTCGTTCTGCTTCCGCTATCCATGCATTAAGGTTTTGATAACGATGAATTACTTGTCCATTTTTTAAATGTACTTGCATTGGTAGTTCTAATGGCACGGCATCAATCTCAACCCCTATTTGGTTAAGAAGACTCAGAAGAGGCATATTTTCATCGAGCCCAACTAAAGTGGTAGCACCGCTCTCGAATACAAAACCCTTGCGCCAATACGAACTAGTGCAGCCTCCCGGTAGGTAATTTTGCTCTAGCACTCCTACTTTTAAACCATCGTTAGCAAGCAAACAAGCAGTTGTTAAACCCGCCATTCCGCTCCCCACAACACAAGCATCGTATATTTTTTGCATTTGATTTTTGATTTATTTTTAAATTTATAGTCAATAAGCTATTCATTTAACAACTTATAGACTATAAGTTTAACTCTGCTTTAGCGTTCATATGTACTATTTATGAAAAAAGATGAAATAGAGTCAAATTAATTTTTTTTAGGAGAAAAAATTGACCCGAACACTTCTCTAAAAAAAAGTAGGGCATAATTGTAAGTATCAAAAAAATAAAAAAAATTGTTTTATGCTGTTTTATGCTGTAGGAGTTTTTGCATGGGGCTGTCAAATCTATTTTAGCGATGGAACTAGTGTACAATTAGAGTTTGATGATCAAACAAATGAATTTGTATATGGTACAGTGTTCGACTGGAACGATGAGCCAATAGGAGAAGTTAGTTGGGCAGATCCTCAAGCATGTTTCACAGCACCTTAAAAATTAATCAAACCTTAAATGTTACGATTATGAAAAATTTAATTTTAAAAATTGGCGTAATCTTATTGAGCATTCATGTATTCTCATGTACAAATGTAGAAGATGAAGTTAAAATATCGTCGGAAAATAAATTCTCAGACCTAATCAAAGTAAACACAGATGGACCTTTTTTTAATACCGGGTCAGCCGTTTCAGAAGATGATAAACGAGCATTAGTATTAGCAGGAGCAGAAATTAAATTGCTCTTAGAGAATGCTCCCTCTGACGATTGGCGCTCGGTGCATCAATTAGTTAAAGCAACGCTTGATAATGAAAACTATAGTGGAGCAGCAGAGAATTTAATGTTTCAAAAAGCAGCATATCACATGCTAACCGAATACCTATATCCATCAGTAGAAGAAACTAAAGAATGGAAATCGGCGGTAGGGTTTTATTTAGAAGGATTAGCAAATCATAAAAGTTTTCATATTGACTTGGCTCATACAGGTTTAAGTAAAATGCAAAACTATTGGAGCGACGAGAAAATAAAGTCAGTAAGTAATAAATTTATAAGTCATACGGAAGCAATAATTTCAAAGTCTAAAGACGCTAGACTTGTGAGTTCACAAAATAGTATCGTTCAAGCTAAAAAAGCTTATATCCAACAAATCACATCAGATTTGCCCAAATTCAAGCTTTCTGTTCAGTAAGAGTCTTATATAACTCTTATATTCAAGTTATAAAAAATCCTCTACGATATATTTATTGTAGAGGATTTTTTGTCTGAGGGAGATTATAAATATATTCCATGTAGGAAAATTCAGTGTACTTTTTGTTTAATATTTTCAACAAAGTATTAAACAATATGATTTTACTAATGTTTAC
>CAZFQW010000049.1:0-12233 GCA_964521225.1 uncultured Roseobacteraceae bacterium | reverse complement strand
TCGGTTTGAAACGGTGCATGTAAATTCTACCATATTTGTTGAGTTCTTGGGCAAACTCTGCTGCTAACTCACGATGCCATACTTTTGGGAAATAACGCAGTGCATTTTTTATAGCGAGTTGCTTTTCTTCTTTCGATAAAATATCCTTTCGCTTAGGCGCTCTATTAATTTCTGTTTGATAAGGTTTTGCGGTGGGAAGTTCGCTAGGAATCCCCTGTAATATTTCTTCTTGGAATGTCATTTTACGGAGTGTTGAGTTGTGCGTTTTTAGTTACTTAATTGGGTAGCCGTGGTACAGCTACTCATTTATTTGTATTTGATGCTTAAAGCTAAATACGTAAGGGCTCTAACAAGATTAACTTGTATTTAATAGGAGATTACCACCTGGAAATGCGATGCTGTTTCTCAAATTAAATTAAGACAAGTTCTTACTCATACGAAATTAAGTATGACTTATTTATGAGATAAAATACTTGAAATGAACGCTTTAATGATTCGACATCTATAATTCACCATTTACTTACTATCATTAATTTAGTAGGAAACTTCTGCTTTTTACCAATTGAATCATTTCTTGAATATCTTCTTTTAGTAAGCGGTCTTCTTCTAAATGAGCGACTTTAGTGCGGATTAATTGGATGTTTTTTTCGAGAATATCAGAAAATGTATTGGGTCTTCTGAACTCCATTGCCTGCGTGCCATACATTAGTTCAATCGCCAAAATCTTTTCAATATTTCCTAAAATCTGATTGAATTTTCGGCCAGAAATACTGCCCATAGAAACGTGGTCTTCTTGCCCTAAAGAAGTAGGGACGCTATCGGCAGAAGGAGGGAAGCAGAGCGATTTATTTTCGGTAACCAATGCAGCAGTAGTATATTGGGGAATCATGTAACCAGAAAATAAACCTGTGTTTTTAATTAAGAGGCGAGGCAAGCCGTATTTCCCTTCAAGAAGCAAATAGCATCTTCTGTCGGAGATATTCCCGAGTTCTGAAGCGGCAATGGAGGCGTAGTCAATTGCGATTGCCAAAGGCTGCCCATGGAAATTCCCTCCAGAAATGACCTCTTCTTCACTAAAAACGATAGGGTTATCAGTAATCGAATTCATTTCTATTTCCACTAATTTTTTGAGGTGGGAAAAAGCATTGCGCGAAGCCCCATGAACCTGCGGAATACACCGGATAGAGTAGGGGTCTTGTACTCTTTGGCAGTCCTTATGATTTTGCATATTCTGCGAATCTTTCAGGAACATGCGAATCCTTTTGGCAACTTTCAGGCTTCCTTTAAAAGGCCTGATTTTATGTATTTTTTCTTTAAAAGGGGCAGCACTTCCTTGAAAACCCTCTAGGCTCATCGCCCCTGCTAAATCGGCTAAATCTAACAAATAACTCATTTTGTGTAAGCCCAAGATAGCATGGGCTAGTATAAACTGAGTGCCATTAATTAGGGCTAAGCCTTCTTTAGCTTTTAATGATAATGGCGCTAAGTTGTATTTTTTTAGGATGGCTAAAGCGGGTTTTATTTTCCCGCTTACCCAAAACTCGCCCTCGCCTATGAGGGGTAAAAATAAATGTGAAAGCGGTGCTAAATCGCCAGAAGCGCCAACCGAACCCTGCTCCGGAACAACGGGGATGAGGTCGTGTTCAACAAAATATAAAATGCGCTCAACCACTTTTAAACGAATGCCTGAATAGCCCTTGCAAAGTGCGTGTACTTTACAAATCATCATTAACTTCGAGAAATCACTTTTTATGGGTTCTCCAACGCCAACGGCATGCGTTATGAGTAGGTTTTTCTGTAATTCGTTGGTTTGCGAAGGCGAAATTTGTGTGTCGCAAAGAGGCCCAAAACCAGTATTAATTCCATACACCGCTTTTTCAGCGTTGGCGATAACTTCCACTTTTTTGCGACAGGCAGTAATTTTTTGGATAGTTTCAGCGGTAAGTTCACCCTGAATACTCCCTTTGAGCAATCTTATGGCTTTTTTTAAACTAAGCTGATCTATACCGTAGCGAAAAGATTTCATGCAGTTGTAATTTTTTTTACAAAATTAAAGCTACTTTTAATAATAAATAAGACTATTAATTATCAGAATTGATAAATATGAAGTATCAATTAGAGCTTCGACATCTTCGTTATTTTATGGCAGTAGCAGACGAACTGCATTTCAGGAAAGCCGCTGAAAAACTCTTTATCTCTCAGCCCGGTTTAAGCCGGCAAATAAAGGAGCTAGAAGCAAACCTGCAACTCCAACTTTTTGAAAGGCACAACCGAAAAGTAATGCTTACCACCGCAGGGCAATACCTCTATGCAGAGCTTGACAGAATATTTAAACAACTAGACAGTGCCTTTACTTACACCAAACTATTACACGATGGGTACGAGGGTAATCTTAATTTTGGGTACGTAGGGTCGGCAATGCACGATGTTATTCCTAAATTTCTTTTGTCGATTCGAGAGCAGTTTCCCAAAATCACGTTCGATTTAAAGGAAATGGATAACCAAGAACAGATTGATGATATTATCCATCAGCAAATAGATTTTGGGTTTGTGCGGCTCGAAAAAGTACCAAGGGGGATAGAAATTCACCCCGTGCATCAAGATACCTTTTCTTTGGTATTACCCAAAAGGCATCCGATTAATCCTACAAATTTTAAAAGCTTATTGCAGCTAAAAGACGAGCCGTTTATTTTGTTCGATGCTTCTTACAGCGTATCCTATTATAATAGGGTAATGAAAATTTTTGAAGACAGCGGCTTTGTGCCTAAAATCTCTCATAAAACAACGCATGCAAATACCATCTATAGCTTGGTAGAAAATAATTTCGGAGTTTCTATTGTTCCTACTTCTATGCAAAAAGGCTATAATATGGAGGTAAATTTTATAGAATTAAACCATTTACCACATAGAACTACATTACAGGTAATTTGGAATTCGAAGAACGCAAATCCTGTTTTACAAAATATTATAGGGCTGATAGAGGAAATAGAAATCGATTGAGTGCAAAGAAAAACCCTCTGAAAATCACCATAGTTTTCAGAGGGGTAGAGGATCAACAACTGTTTGAAGTTACTGCAAGTGCAAAGTGCCCATTGCTTCGTAGAAGGCTGCAATCGTTTTAAAATAAGTTACTTTCCCTTTGATGTACTTCTCTCGTGCCGAAATCCATTTTAGCTCTCGACTATTCACTAAGAACAGCGAACTTTCTCCATTGTCAAATTTAGTTCGCTCGGCTTGTACCATTCGTAGGTAAAGCCCAACTGTTTCTCTGTACTGGCTCACTTGCGTGTTTAGAAGCTCACTTTGCTGGAAATAAGTCCACACTTTATTTTTAATTTCTTGCTGAGCCTGCCAAACGTCTAATTCGTTTTCTTGTAGTTTGATTTTAGTTTGGTTGAGCGAACCTCGCGCTTCCCTCAAGAAAAGGGGAAACTTCGCTTCAAAACCAAATTTATAGTTGTTTTCATACATCCCTTGCTGAAAATAGCCATTTCCAAAATCTGCCGACTGCGAAAGCATATTGTATTCAAGGTTTAGTTTGGGCTTTAGCTTCTCTATTTTGAGTCGTTTTTCTGCCGTTAAAATAGCTTGTTTTGCACCAAATTTTTGCAGTTTAGGATGGTTGGATTTTTGAGTTTCCATCCAATCGCTCAGCGAGTCAATTGCAAAAGTAGTGGTGAGTTCAAGCTCAGGGAAATTGATAGGTTTTAAATTACCCGATACCTCTAAAGGCACGCCTCGTTCATCCCACAAGAAATTTTGTAAATCGAAGAAATATTTTTGGTATTTAGCATCGGTATCTTGTAACATTCGCTGCGCTTCTTGCCATTGAATTAACGCTTCGGTAGTATCAATTGCGGCTTGGTCGCCTTGGAAATAACCGTTTTTAATTGCTTCGAACCTAATTCTTGAGGCATTTTCAAACTCATTTAAGGCTTCGAGCAGGTAATAAGCCCCCGCCCACTCCCAATAGGCAGATTGCGCCTCGTAGAGCAAACTGTTCAGGCTCAAGATTAAATCTGCCTGTGCCATATCTTGCCCACTTTTTGCTTGCCGAAGCCCTGTGCGCCTTTGATCGGTAAACATTCCTTGCAGAACGGGAATAGAAATACCAATTATTCCTAATCCTTGTTCGGGTACACTATTTTCGGGGTTTAAGAAAACTCCTTCGTTTTTTTCAAAGGCGGCTTTAAATTCTACACCTCCCAAGGTCGGTATTTTAATTCCACTTTCTTGGTTAGAGAAATACTGCGACTTTTTGAATACCTTATGGTCGAGTTCGCTATATAACTGAGTGTCAAACTTTCCTCTTGCTTCTCTCAACTTTTGTTTTGCCTTATCGGTAAGCAAATTAGCTTTGAAAGCATTAGGATGGTATGCTTTTACCATCTCATTAAATAATTCGGGTGTTAGTTCAAAAGCTGTTTGTGCCGATTGAGCTTTAATATCAGAGTACAGAAAAAGAATTAAAAGTAGAGTAGAGGATAAGAATTTTTCAAAACGCATCATTTTATTTTTTAGCCTTTGAAGTGTTTGGTTTAGGGTTTTGATTGCCGTACATATCTGGCGGGAAGCTATTGAGCTGTCGCCATAGCTCGTACCAAATGGGTACTTCGTTGAGCAATGAAATACCTCGTGCCGCTGAGCCCATTCTTAATTGTTCTGGCCATTGATGTTGATTTTTAACGGAATCTGGTGCTACCAAAATTCTATATTTTCCATTGGCAGAAGTAATGTTATCAATAGCGACTACCTTACCATCGAACGTACCGAAGTAAATATTAGGCCATCCATTAAACACTAAAATAGGCCACCCGTCGAACTGCAACCTTACTTCGTTGCCTTTTGAAAGCAAGGGGAGATCTATTGGATCTACATATAGCTGTACTGCCAACTGTAAATCGCCTGGAATGAAGGTAACTACCGCTTCACCCTCTTTCACTGTTTCGCCAAGTCCTGCTTTTATTACCTTAGTGATATACCCTTCTTGTGGAGCAATGATATAATAAAATCCTGCTCTTTGCTCGTAGTTTGAGTATTGATTTTTAAGTTTAGAAACATCGGCAGAGGTAGAAAAAGAGGCAGATAAGGCACTCATTCTTTCAGAACGTGCTTTCGAGATTTTATCGTTGTAATCACTTTCTATAGAGTTTAACTCGATTTTAGCATTGAGTAACTCATTTTTTGTAGAAAGCACTTTGTTCCGTTTTTCGGTAAGTTTATTTTGTGCTTCCTGAAATTTTAACTTTCGAGATTCTAGTTCTGTAAGCGATTTTAAGCCTTGGTCGTACAAAGTTTGCTGCCTTTTGTACTGCTCATCGGCAATTTGATAGTTTTGCTGCTCCACCTCGTAAGCAACACTGTCTGCCTGAAGTTTCAAACGAGTTTGCTCTACTTTATTAATTGACTGCTCAATTTTAAGTTTGCTTACCTCTTGTAAAGCTCTAATTTGTGCCTCTAAGGCAATCACTTTTTCTTGATACGACTCGAGACTAAATTCTTTTGCCTTTACCTGTTCTTGTGTTCGCTCCAAAAGGCTGGGGTCAAAATATTCTGCTTTGATTTCCGATAAGTTCAAGATAGTATCGCCTTTTTGTACATAATCGCCTTCTGTTACGTACCATTTTTCAATTCTTCCCGCTATGGTTGCGTGTATAGTTTGCGCTCTATCTTGAGGTCTTAAAGAAGTTACATCTCCATTTACTTGTATATTTTGTGTCCAAGGGAGGAACATCATTATAACCACAATAAGTAAAAAGCCTATAAGCCAACCTGCTAGCGCTTTACTTAACCATGGATGGTAAACATCCTTGAAGGCACTGAATTTTGTAGTGTCTACACTGTTTCCCACGTTATTCTCAGATATATTTAACATAGTTTACTTAAAGTCATTTTTCAATCTATTGTTACTTAAATACAAATTGGAAATAGGGTTTCTTTTGAATTTGTTCAAAAGTTCCGTTATCTATTATTTCACCATCCTTTAAAACGATGACTCTATCGCACCTTTTCGCAATAATAGATTCATTTGAGACAACAAAAACAGTCCATGAGTGTTCTTTCCCGACAATAAAGTCGATAATACAGTTGCAGTCGTCATAATCGAGGTTAGTCATGAAATCTTCTAGTACCAAAAGTTTTGGTTTTTTAACTAAACTCCTAGCAATTAAAATTTTTCTAACAATGCTGCTCGAAAGTTTTTTGCCTTCGGGATCTATGTGTGTATTTAGACCGCTTTTGGTGCCTTGAACAAATTCAGTGAGCTTAATAGCAGAAAGAATATCCCTAATAACTTGTGTAGAAATATTAGGATTACCCATTGTGATATTCTCCTTTAAAGTACCATAGAACAAGTCTTCTTGTCTTAGGTTATCGCCTATTACAGCTCTTAAACTGCTAATTTCAATGTTGCCAATGGGAGCTTCGTTATAAGCTAAAGTGCCAGTACATCCATCGTGAAGACCTGCTATTAAATCGGCAAGGGTTGATTTGCCCGCGCTGTTAAAACCAGAGATACAAACTTTTTCTCCAGGTTTTATTTCAAAGTTTAAGTTCTTGAGCGTTTCTTTTTCTACATTGGGGTAGCGGTAACTAAGGTCTTTCGCCAAAATGCTGATTCCCTTGTCTGTATCAAACTCTTTAAAGTCTGTGCCTTGCTCGCCTTCTAAAGGAATATCAGTAATATGCCCTACTTTCTCTAAACCTACTAGCACATCGTAGATAGACTCCATGCTTAAGATTAATTTTTCTACAGAAGCTAATACCAACAGAATAATAATTTCAGAAGCAACAAACTGCCCTAGGTTAATTTCTTGCTGGACCATAAGCACACTACCCAAAATGAGTAGCCCCGCAGTAATTACTGTTTTAAAAACGGCGATGTTGCCATATTGCCAAAGCAAAACCCTAAAGTGCGATTTTCTTGCTTTTAGGTAATTGCTGGTAAAAATATTCATTTTCTCGAGAGGAAGGTTACTTGTGCCCGATAGTTTAAAGGTATCCATAGTGCGGGCCATTTCTTCTAGCCAATGGGCAACTTCGTATTTATATTCCGATTCTTTGAGCCCTGTTTTCAAACCCTTTGGCCCTGTTAGGGTGAAAATTAAAACGAGTATAAAAATTAGCGTAATACCAAAGAACACAAAAAAGGGATGGTAAAATGCTAAAAGTAAAAGCCCAAAAAGGATTTGGAGTGCAGCAGTAGAAAAATCAATCAAAATTTTGGGCAACCCTTTCTGTATAGACATTACATCGAAGAAGCGGTTAATTAATTCAGGGGGGTAGTAGTCATTAATTGACTTAGGGCTAAACCGTGGGATGCGGTAGGCAAACTCAAACGATGCACGTGTGAAGATACGCTGTTGCAAAATCTCTGTAAGCGACATTTGCATTATTTGCATCCCGCCAGTAGCGGCAACGCCTAATACCACTATAAAAATTAAAATGGCCCAAGAAGTAGAAAACTGCCCACCGAGAATTAAGCCAATAATCGCCTGAATTCCCAAAGGAATTGTTAAATTAATTAGTCCATTAAAAATGGCATAAACGTATATATAAATTACCTCTCTGAAATCATTACTAAGTAGGCTGAGAAGTCTTTTGATGGGCTTCCCTGTATAGCTAGAAGCTGAATATTCTAATTTTGTTTTCATTACTTATATAGCTGTTTTTAGTCGGTAGTTGAATAATTTGAGACAGTACCAAATACCAGGCTTTCTAAGAAATCTTTTAAAGCATTGTTTCTGTTTTCATCTTCTCTTTTTAGGTTAGAAAGACTTGGTAAATGGTTCGAGAAAAATATCTGCTGATGCGATGCTTCTAAAATAGTACTCACTAAAGAATACGGATAAGGGTAATCGTTATTAATTTCAATGATTGTTTGTGCAATTCTTTCGCATAAAGATTTGTAACCTCTAAAAAGCCCGTCTTTATTGTCGGTATCAACATTTTTGGTAAGGTATGTTTTATCAGACTCGGCAATAACAATTCTGTTTAGCACAATTTCATCAATATGTGCGAAAGAATGGTCTTGTTGGATATTCTGTGTTAGTAAAGAAATAATGCGCTTTAATTTTTTGTGTGGATCTTGGATATAATGTGTCTGAAATTCAATTTGGTATTCCATCCAACTCCAATACCAAGCCACTAAGTAGGTAAGCAACCTATGCTTATTATCAAAATAGCGATAAATAGAGGCTTCGGTAGAACCAATTTCAGTTGCTAGTTTTTTAAACGTAAATTGCTCAAAACCCAGCTCATCAATAATTTTAATACTCACTGAAATTATCCTTTGCCCTAGGTCGGTATGTTGAGGATCTTTTAAATAGTAGCTTTCATTCAGTACTAATTGAATTGAAGACATGTGCAATGATTTTCTTATTAAGAATAGTGATACTATCAAAACATAAATATTTACTTTTTGTTTGAGTGGCTCAAAAATTATTTTAAATAGTATAGTAATAAATGTTAATAGTAATTTTGATGCTTTACAACCCCCATTTTTTATTGATTCAAAGATGTTTTGAGACGTTTTTGAATTTTTTTTAAAAATAAAATATGGAATTACAGAGGGACTTAGAGCATGTTTAAAAATTTAATTTCTTAAAAACGAATTATCATAAAATAATAATTTGTGTAACGTTGTCTTAGCATTTGTTCATTTTTCCTTGATGAAAAACGAACCAAAAAATCAAGAAAATCCAAAGCTTCCACCCTTCATACCCACCCTAACCCCCGCTGGATTTTCGTGCCTGCGCTCTTTAAATTTCTTATTTTCAAATGCTTACAAAAACTTAAACATGCTCTTACATCTTTTAAATGACACGTCGCAAAAAGAGGAAAAGTTAAATACCATTTCTTCACACACAAAAACATTTACTAAAGTTAAAAGCACCGATGTTATGAAAATTCAGCGAATAGTTAGTTTAGTTGCGATAATTCTATTGAGCGTAATGCAGTTTCAATGTACTACCACAAAAATCGAAAAAAATAGCGAGGTTACTGTTTTGAAAGAAATTCCAGCCGTTGAATACAGTGATGATGATGAAGCCGCCGGACAGCATATATTCAATGAAATCAGAACAAAAGATAGTGGCAGAGCAACAGAGAGGTTTTCCGAAATAGATTACTTTAAGAGTTATTCCCTTCAAGAACCTAAAGAAGAGTTGAATACAGAAGAGTACGATATCATTAACGAAAACACTTTCCAATCGCCTTTTGCCAACCCACTTTCAACTTTTTCGATTGATGTAGATGGGGCATCGTACAGCAATCTCCGTAGGTTTATCAACAATGGACAAAAGCCTTACAAAGATGCCATTCGGATTGAGGAAATGATTAATTATTTTACATACGATTACCCGCAGCCCACAGGCGAAGTTCCGTTTTCGGTAACCACAGAGCTATCGGTAGCTCCTTGGAACGAAGCGCATCAGCTAGTGCACATAGGGCTGCAAGGTAAAAAGCTTGATTATGAAAATTTAGCCCCGTCTAACTTGGTGTTTCTGATAGACGTTTCGGGTTCAATGAACGCAGCTAACAAATTATCATTGCTGAAATCATCGCTGAAACTACTTGTTAGCCAGCTTTCAGAAAAAGATAAGGTATCGATAGCCGTTTATGCAGGCGCAGCGGGAATTATCCTTCCGCCAACGGCTGCTAACAACAAAGAAAAAATTATGGGGGCACTCGATCAATTAGAAGCAGGTGGTTCTACTGCCGGAGGCGAAGGAATAGAATTAGCATATAAACTTGCCGAAGAAGGCTTGCTAGAAGAGGGAAATAACCGAGTAATTTTAGCAACGGATGGCGATTTTAACGTGGGGAAATCTTCTGCCTCTGAGTTAGTGAGGATGATTGAAGCGAAAAAACAAAAAGGGATTTACCTTACCCTTTGTGGTTTCGGAATGAGCAATTATAAAGATGGCAGAATGGAGCAAATTAGCAACGCAGGCAACAGCAATTATTTTTATATTGACAATGTAAGCGAGGCAAGAAAAGTGTTTGTTTCTGAAATGATAGCTACTTTGTTTACGATTGCGAAAGATTACCAAGCAATTGCCCTCGCAGCAGAATAAATTATTTGAACGTTAACTATCTTAAGTTTTTTTTGAAGCGTAGCTGAGAAGCTATGCTTTTTTTGTACCCAAAATATAAGTAATGAAACGTACGTTTGTACGTTAACCTTAATATAATTATATTTTAACTAACTAAAATCCAATAAACATATGTTACAAGACTTAGGACTGCATACAAATGAAATATCTCCTTATGAATTTGAAATTTATGAAGAGGAAGTGAGGCTACTTTGTTTTAAGTACGAGCCCGAAAATGAATTGTCTTTTTCTGAATACCACGATTATGCAACGGAAGACCAAATAAAAGCAATGTATAAATATGTGGCTTGGTTTGTAACTGCCAAAGGCTACAGAATTGTGAGGTCAATCACAGATTTAACGCATTTCGATGGTAGCTTTGCAGGCATTGGCGAGTGGTTTTACACAAAGTATATCCCCAAAGCTATTGAAGCAGGATTGCGCGCCTCGGCCAATGTGAAACCTAAAGATTTCTTTGCCCAGCTAGCACTCGACGAGTTAGAAGAAATAGCTGGAGATATTTACGAACATCAGGTTTTTGAAACCTTAGAAGAAGCCTATCAGTGGATTACTAATTTAGAATTTAAGAAGACAGAAGTTTTATAATGCGAACGAGGTATTATTGAATAAAATACCCTCTACGGGGTTTCTCCATTATCCATAAACTAGTTCATATTTCAAGGCTTTATAAAAGTTGTTTTTACTTTTACCACCTTAATCGTAAAAATTACATTGGAATGGCTAGAAGAAGACAACAAATAGTTTTAGAGAAAGTAGCAATCGTTGATATTGCCAGTTCTGGCAAAAGTGTCGGAAGGCACGAAGGTTTAGTGGTTTTTGTAGAAGGTTGTGCTCCTGGCGATGAGGTAGACGTAAAAATCACTCGGAAAAAGAAAGATTATTTAGAGGGGTATCCTGTGGTATTTCATAAATATTCAGAAGATAGAGTTGATGCTTTTTGCAAACATTTCGGAACGTGTGGAGGCTGTAAGTGGCAACATCTTGCCTACGAAAAACAGCTATATTATAAGCATAAACAGGTAGTTCATAATTTAAAGAAAATCAGTAGTGCCGAATTACCCGAAGCACTCCCCATAATACCCTCTGCGCAGCAAAAGTATTACCGGAATAAACTAGAATTTACCTTCACTCCTTTAAGCTGGCTCACCAACGAAGAAATGGCATCGGAAAACAATTTTGAAAGAAGGGGAGTCGGTTTGCATTTACCCGGTAGGTTCGATAAAGTTCTCGATTTAGCCGAGTGCCATTTGCAGGCAGAGCCTTCTAATACCATCCGGCTAGCAATACGTGATTTTGCACGCAAACACAACCTCGAATTTTTTAATATTAGAGAGCAGCAGGGCTTCCTCAGAAACTTAATTATAAGAACAGCTTCTACGGGTGAAACGATGGTAATTGTTCAGTTTTTTGAAGATAAGAACGAGGAAGTTGAGCTCGTGATGGATTTTCTGAAAACATCCTTTCCTGAAATTACCGCACTTATGTATGTAATCAATACGAAAGGAAACGAAACCTATAACGACCTTGAAATTATTACCTACACCGGTAAAGACTTCATTACCGAAGAAATGGAAGGCTTACAATTTAGAGTAGGGCCAAAATCTTTCTACCAAACCAATTCTTTACAAGCCTTAAAGCTGTACCAAGTAGTACGCCAAATGGCAGACCTAAAGGGCTCAGAAGTTGTTTACGACCTCTACACAGGGACTGGTACAATTGCCAACTTTGTAGCCAAATCTGCAAAAAAAGTGGTAGGCTTGGAGTATGTAGAAGCGGCAATTGTAGATGCAAAAACTAATTCTGAAATTAACGGCATCGGCAACACGTATTTTGAGGCAGGCGATATGAAAGACGTACTTACTGCCGCTTTCATAAAAAAACATGGCAAGCCCAATGTAATTATTACCGATCCACCAAGAGCAGGAATGCACGAAAAGGTAGTAAAAACTATATTAGAAGCCCAACCCGAGCGGATAGTATATGTAAGTTGTAACCCGGCAACGCAAGCACGCGACTTAGCGCTTATGAAAGAGTATTATCAGGTAATGGCTGTTCAGCCCGTAGATATGTTCCCTCACACTTATCATGTGGAAAATGTGCTTTTGTTGCACAAAAAGT
>CAZFQW010000048.1:0-12610 GCA_964521225.1 uncultured Roseobacteraceae bacterium | reverse complement strand
ATTTTTGTGGTTGTTATCACGGTTTTAGTAGCATCAGTTGGGCATTTTTATGACTTTGCAAAAGAAGGTGGTACTGTACTTAACGAGGTAGTGAATGTTATTATTTTCACCATTCCGGGGGTTGTTATTGGAGGTCAGATAGGACCAAAACTGCAAAAAAAATTACCAGAAGACAAAATGAAAGTAGGCATTTCTATCCTTTTTGTATTGATTGGAATTTTTATGCTTTACACTTTAATCAAATAAAACAAAATGAACACTATAGATAAACGGTCTATCGCATTGCACGAAAAAATTAAGGGGAAAATTGAGATCCAGAATAAAATTCCTGTCGACACTATGGACGACCTTTCACTCGTTTATTCTCCTGGAGTAGCAGCGCCTTGTCTTGAAATTGAAAAGACGCCTGATCGTGCGTATGAGTTGACCATGAAATCCAATACAATAGCCGTAATCAGCGATGGTTCGGCAGTACTTGGATTGGGAAATATTGGTGCCAGTGCTGCCATTCCGGTAATGGAAGGTAAATGCATGTTATTCAAAAAATTCGCCAACATCGATGCTTTTCCAATTTGTTTGGACACGCAAGATACCGAGGAAATTATTCGAACGATTAAAAATATAGCTCCTGTCTTTGGCGGTATCAACTTAGAAGATTTTTCGGCCCCGCGCTGTTTTGAAATTGAGGATAGATTGCAGAATCTTGGCATTCCGGTATTTCACGATGACCAGCACGGCACCGCCATTGTAACCTTAGCGGGCATGATGAATGCCAGTAAAGTGGTAGGGAAAGAGATGAGTAAACTAAAGGTAGTAATTAATGGTGCAGGATCTGCAGGTACCGCCATTGCAAAAATTCTCAGATGTATCCATCACAATCCCGACTTATGTGCACCTGTTCAAGAAATAATAGTGTGTGATAGCAAAGGAATTATTTCTAAAAATCGGACGAACTTATCGCAAGTAAAACAAGAGTTATTAACGTTCACCAACAGAAATAACCTTGATGGTTCATTGCGCGATGCACTAAGAGATGCCGATGTGTTTATAGGGGTGAGTGCAGGAAATATTTTAAATAGTGAAGATATTCGACTTATGGCTGCAAATCCTATCATTTTTGCTTTGGCCAACCCAACACCTGAAATTGACCCTGAGCTTGCTAAAAGAGCAGGAGCAGCCGTAGTAGCCACAGGAAGAAGTGATTTTCCTAATCAAGTGAATAATGTGCTTGTTTTTCCCGGCATTTTTAAAGTGTCGCTTGAAAACCGTTGCACACGAATTACTTCCGAAATGAAGCTAATGACCGCAATGGCAATTGCTTCACTTATTGAAAATCCAAAACCAGACCTAATCATACCTTTTCCCTTTGCAGAAGGTGTAGTAGAAAGAATTAATGAATATGTAAAGAAAGTATTATAGAGGTGACCAAAAATGAAACCTTCAATGTACTCTTTAAACCACCACTAATCAATAAAAATGGCAACTGAAAATATCAAGTGGCATAAAGTATTAGATCGTAAAGAAGAACTTCAAGAAGGCAGAGTAATGACAGTCATTGCGGCACACAAGGAGTTATGTCTTTCGCATCACAAAGGGAAATTTACGGCACTCGACAATAAATGTCCGCATCAAGGAGGCCCTTTGGGCGAAGGCTCTATTGAAAATGGTTTGCTTCGCTGTCCTTGGCACGGATGGGACTTTTGCCCGCATGGTGGAAGCTCAGGCGACTTTGATGATGGATTGCAAACCTTTGAAACCAAAATAGAGGAGGACGCTATCTATGTGGGTTTAGAAGAAGAACCTGCTCATGAAGAAACGGTTTCAGATGTGATGGTCGAAACCATGGTGAATTGGGGAGTAAAGGGAGTCTTTGGTATGGTCGGTCATTCAAATCTTGGATTGGCAGATGCTCTTAGGAGGCAAGAAGAAAAAGGAAATTTGAAATTCGTAGCTATTCGACACGAAGGAGCAGCTTCTTTTGCTGCCTCAGCTTACGGAAAATTGACAGGTAAACCGGCAGCCTGTTTTGCCATTGCAGGACCGGGCAGTACGAACATGTTTACCGGGCTTTGGGATGCAAAAGTGGATAGAGCCCCTATTTTGGCACTTACAGGACAAGTCGCTACGCAGGTTGTTGGTACAGGCAATTTTCAGGAAGTCGATTTGGTCAGAGCCTTTCAAAGTGTGGCTGAGTTCAATCAACGGGTAGAGCATCAAAGCCGCCATGCAGAACTGATGACATTAGCCATCAAACACGCCATACTAAATCGAGATGTTTCTCATTTAACATTTCCCGATCAGGTTCAGGTATTACCTTCAAATGGTGAAAAGCCACAAACGCCGGAAGGAAGAATCACATCCCTACAAATTGCCCCACCTGAAGAACAACTGAATGCTGCTATCGACAAAATCAAAGAATCCGAAAGGCCAGCCATTGTTGTAGGGCACGGTGCACGTTTTCACATGGATTCCATTATCCAACTGGCAGAAAAGCTCAATTGCCCGGTGATGACCACCTTTAAAGGTAAAGGCTTAGTATCAGACACGCATCCTTTAGGCTGCGGAGTATTAGGTCGAAGTGGAACACCCATTGCGTCTTATTTTATGAATGAAGCAGATTTACTAATCGTTATAGGTGCTTCCTTTTCAAATCATACCGGTATAACACCCAAAAAAACCATCATTCAAATTGATTTTGATCCTATGGCAATAGCCAAGTTTCATAAAATAGAGGTGGCAGTTTATGGAGAAATTTCCAGAACCATGAATCTCATCCACAAATCAGATCAACCTCTTGAAAAAAATAAAACCGACCAAACAGAAGATATAGCTTCCAGATGGAAAATTTGGCGGGAAGAAAAACAAGTAAGGTTAGGCGAAGATCGTGGAAAGGGCTTAAGCTCAATTGCTGTTTTTGATACACTTACAAAATTAGCCCCTGAAAATGCGGTAATGTGTGTGGATGTAGGAAATAATGCCTATTCCTTTGGTCGCTATTTTGAGTCAAAAAACCAAAGTTTTTTAATGTCGGGTTATTTAGGTTCTATCGGTTTCGCATTGCCGGCCGCTATAGGTGCATGGGTTGCCGTGGGTAATAAACGTCCTATTATAGCCGTAGCGGGCGATGGCGGTTTATGCCAATATTTAGCTGAATTTACAACTCTGGTAAAATACAATATGCCCATCAAACTCATTGTTCTAAACAACAACGAATTGGGTAAAATAACCAAAGAACAAAGAGCCGGAGGTTGGGATAAATGGGCAACTGACTTGGTAAATCCAGACTTTTCATTATATGCCCAAAGTTGTGGGGGGATGGGAATTTCCGTATCAGATAAAAAAGAATTGGCTTCTGCAATGAGGAAATTATTGCAACATCAAGGGCCGGGATTATTGGAAATTAAGGCAGATGTAAAGCTTATCTGAAAACGGTGTGCAACAAAGAACTGCGATAATGCTCCCTACCGGTCACACTACGCATATACAAACCGTTGGTAGCCATATAGGAAAATCGACAAAAGAACAGTAAATTTGTACTGTGTTAAGTCAAATAAGAAATAGCGTATTTACCAAAATCTTTTGGGGACTGATGGGGTTATATCTGCTCAACATAAGTGTTGATACGGCAGACCTTAACCCTGAACACATTCCTGAAGACTTATCAATCAACGACCAAGAAAGTATTCTGGAAATTGTGGTTGAAAAGATTTTAGGGTATGAAAATGCCATTGAAGAATATGATGACCACGACACAGAAGACCACAATAAAAAGACGAATGTTAAAATTGATTTAACCAATCATTACATAGCAGAAATAGTCTTTAATAAAGAATTCATAATAACAACCCGACAAAATTTTCCTGACTGTAATACCTTTTTGGCAAACGGTTTTAAAAAGCTCGATACTCCACCACCCAAGATTTGATTTGTTTTACGAATTGACTAATTCCTACCTATTAAATAGGCTTAGTATAATTTCATAATGCTTAAAAACAAATCAAAATGTATCTTAAAAAATCATTGGTGCTAATAATATTATTGGCAACTTCAACATATTCTATTGCCCAAATTACAAAGACTGAAAAAGACAGTATTTATATCCAACAAGTAGAAGACCATAAAGAGCCCGACAAAGTTTTACACGCTGAACCGCTCTATATTGACCTTATACGCGATTTGGGAGCGAGAAAAGGAGAAAAAGAATGGAACGTAGGCTTAGGCTTGGCAGACAATTTCAGATTTGATGCTTATGAAGCATTAATTGAATACGAATGGGCACCTATCGACAGATTAGGATTTGAAGTCGAGCTGCCTTTTACTTTTTATTCACCTCAAAATGGAATAAAAAGCGACTCAATACCTTCAAATAGTTTGAATAGTATTAAAATAGCAACTCAGTGGTCATTCTTTGTTAACGAACCAATGGCAACATCAATGGCAATTGGATACATCAACGAGTTTGAACTTTCAGACTTTAGAAACTTTGGAAGTTCTTTCATTAAAGGAAATATCTATAATCCATTTCTTGTGGTTGCAAAACGTTGGGGAAACAACTTTCATTCATTGATTTATACAGGTCCAATGATTGAACAAAATTTCAGCACCAATAAATTTCATACGACTTATGACATCAACACGAGTTTTCATTATATGATTACTGGCACAAGAAACTTCATTGGTGTAGAATTTAATAAAACGCTTAACAATGGGGACTTTGATATGACAATACGACCTCAAATGCGTTTAGGAATTGCCGACAATTTGCTAATTGGAATTGTGGCAGGAATTCCCGTTGAGAGAGAAAATGAAAGATTAAGTTCTTTTGTAAGACTAATATGGGAGCCAAAGCACAAGCATAAATAAAAAATAGCGGTTTAGATACAAATCTGAACCGCTTTTACCTTTAATTAGGGGGTTCTGATTTTCTCTATATTTTTATTAAAAACATCAATTAAAAGGTTTAAAAGATGTTTTTAATAGTATTTACCTTGTACTATTAAAAGATGTAAAAGTCCAAAGTGCAAGAGTTTGATAAGAAAAGCTCATTTACCTTGCACTTGATACAGACCTGTTGCTAAGTAATTGAATTCTTCACCTCATTTTCCTTAAAAAGTTACTAGAAGAGTACTTTAAAATAGCCGTAAGAACGGTTTTAAGCATATTCATATTATAAAAATTTTGTAGCAAGAAAATCAGTAGCCCCTACTTATATACCTTTTTTCAAACTAAAAATGCATGCCCAGAATTTAAAATAAGAAACCTCCTAAATATTTTTTTTTTGAATTGCTTATTTCTCCAAAACTCTTTTCGCCAATTCAATAAAGTAATTGCCTTTATTAGGGCCAACCCAGTTCAATGTTCTTACCTCTTCTTTGGCTTTTGTATCGTAGTATCTATCGGGGGTGATATAGCCTACGTAATCGCCGTTAAAGCTAGTAATTATTAGATTTAAATTATTTGCTTTGGCGATAGTAGCTAAATTTCCATCTATTAATAATTCCCCTGAAAAATCGCAGGGCATCCCTAATAAAACAATATCTCCTAATTGTAAATAGGTGATACTTGCTTCGAGTTTTCCTAACAATAAATTAAATACAAAAGATCGAACGGCAAGCCCTTGCGTAAGCCTTAATTGTGCTTGAGGCAATTTTACGGGGATATGATGATAACTCACTGCAATAGCATCTTTAAGCTGTATTTCATGGAAATTATTTTCGATTTTAAGCGATAATTCTTCCCCCATTTTTTGGGCTAACGCAAAGTCGCTTAAACCGGGGTTTTTAGGTTTGTGGCTTCCCATCATTCCCCCACAAAACAGTGCAAAATCAACCGTTTTTTCTTCTAGTTTATCGGTTAGTACACCAGGGTAGTCTCTGCTTAAAGCTAAAATATGAGAGGGTATATTCGTAGAATGTGCCGAAAAAGAAACGAGTGCGGCACTTTTTCCCGACTGTGTTTCTATTTTTAAAAATCGAAGTAAACCATCTACTTTTCCTTCTTGGTCGAGCCGGTTTTTTACCCAGTTGCTTCCGTCTGCTTCTCCAAAACCAATGGAAGCTCTTTCAAGGTTTTGGCCCGCTGTTTTAATCGCTAAAATTGTTTTTTCAACTAATTTATTAAATGAATTTTCGTCGAATTTTCCTGTAATAAATCTGCTTGCCAAGCTAGAATCCCAACCGCCAAAACCGGTGTGGGTATGCGTGGCAGAAAAATAGAGTTGTGTGGCACTTCCTAATTTACTGTGCACGGCTTCTACTATTTCGGGCGGAGCGAGCAATAAATCGTAAGAAATGATGTAAACAGTTTGATTTTCAACCTGTAAGGCAATTGCTTTTACAAATAACGAATCGCGTATAGCTTCGTAAGGGCCTCTGGGTTTAAAACCGACTAATTTTTTAGGCTCGCTAGGTGTGATATTTACCTTTGCCCACCCTGCTTTCAACTCTTGGGGAGGTAGTTTGGGTTTTAGGTCTACGGAATCGATATACTGGAACGTTTGCCAATAATCGGGGTTTTCTTTCCAGAGAGAACGGTCGATAGGGGCCGTTACTACGGCAATAAAAAGCAAGAGAAAAATGAAAATTTTTCCCAAAAAACGAATGGCTTTTCTAACTAGCTTCTCCAATGGTTATTTCTTGTTTTTTGAATCGATAACAATAGTAACCGGACCATCATTCACCAAGCTAACTTTCATATCTGCACCAAACGTACCCGTTTCAATTGTTTTGTTGAGCAGCTCGTTCAGTGCTTTAATTGTGGCTTCGTATAGGGGGGTAGCTATGCCGGGCGGAGCGGCTTCCGTGTAAGAAGGCCTGTTGCCCTTTTTTGTGCTCGCATGCAGCGTAAATTGGCTGATTAGCAAAACATTACCGCCGACTTCTAAAAGGGACCGATTCATTTTACCTTCGTGGTCGCTAAAAATCCTAAGATTTACGATTTTCTTTGCTAACCAGCTTATATCTTCTTGGGAATCTTCGTGCATTACCCCCAACAAAACCATTAATCCTTGTTCAATCTGTCCTGTAATTTGCCCCTCAATTTTTACAGAGGCTTCAGAAACTCTTTGAATAACAGCAATCATTTTTACTCTTCACCGAAAGAATAAAAAGTTTCGTCGAGTTCAAGCAAATCGCTGTTGAAATCTTTCACAAATTTTTCGATAACATCGTCCGTAATTTCGGGTACATTCAGGCAAATATCTAGCATAATCCCAAAATCTGTATCCTCATCAACATCTATAAACTCCTGAATATCATACTGATTATCTTTGGAAAGTTCTTCTACAATCGACTCTAACAAATCTACATGTTCTCCTTCAACAGCATCAAAGTCTGCATTTTTCCATTTCGGATTCTGGCGAATTACTTCTTCTTGCGCATCGTCGTATAAATTAGAGAAATATTCAGTCTCCAACGTATAGATAAACGAGTCGAAAACTACTGGTTTCCCATCGTTTTCCCCTACAAAAAGAAAGTTAGCGAAGCTTCGCTCTTCATTATCAATTTCGCGGTACATAAAAGATTTTCCTGTCTTTTTGCACTGCTCTTTTACTTTTTGAATTTCCTCTTTTGAATAGCCCAAATTCATGATTTTTTTATTTAGCGTGAAAACTGAATGCGAAATAACAACAACTCTATCAATTATTTGTGTTCAATGCTCTTTTTAATGGAGATATGTAAGATAACTTTTCAGATTGAGCAACTCGCGTAGTATATGTTGTATAGTCAAAAAAATAAATTATCGGCTGATACAGGCTAAAAAACGAAAATAAATGTTATTAAAGTTGTTTTACAACTACGCGAATTTGATACTAGAAACTATTCTGTTAACTTTTTAATTCGTTAAAGAATAAGAGGTGAATATCATCACAAAAACTCGCTCTTCTAGCGAAAGTCCCTTACACTAATACAAGATATATATTTAACTTAAGAATTATTTTGATAGCTCTATGAAAAAGATTTTAATCAGCTTAATACTAACGGTAGCTACTGCCTGTTTAGCCAACGCATCTTATTTGCTAGTACCTATGGACGAAACGCAGAGAAACCATTTAAAGGCTTATGGGGTAACTTTTTGGGTGTTAGAAAAAGAAGTAGAGGCAGAGTGGCTTCTCAATTACCGTGGCGGAAGTTTCATGTTTAACTATATACAAGCTTTTGAAAACGAGTTAATTATAAGAGATGTAAGCTACGAAGTAATTTCCGATGCGCAAGCGGTAGAAATAAAGCGAATTATTTCAAGCCCCGAAGCCAATATGGATGTAATGAAACTAGAAGTTGCACCAAAAATTGCCGTGTACTCTCCAAAATCTAAGCAACCTTGGGACGATGCCGTAACGCTCGTGCTAACCTATGCCGAAATACCTTACGATGTAGTTTTTGACGATGAGGTGATGCTCTCTAAACTTCCTGAATACGATTGGTTGCACCTTCACCACGAAGACTTTACTGGGCAGTATGGTAAATTTTATGCTACTTATGGCTCGCAACGTTGGTACATTGAGCAGCAACGCGAGTTTGAAAGATCGGCAAAGAAACATGGTTTTCAAAAGGTGTCGCAGTTAAAATTAGCGGTAGTAAAAAAGTTCCGAGATTTCTGTGCAGGCGGAGGATTTTTATTCGCGATGTGTTCGGCAACCGATACTTACGACATTGCCTTAGCGGCCGATGGTGTTGATATTTGCGAACACATGTACGACGGCGACCCTGCCGATAAAAATGCACAGCAAAAGCTGAATTTTACGAATACCTTCGCTTTTGAAAATTTTAGTCTGAAGATGAACGCTTATGAGTATGAGTATTCGTCGATAGATAATATGGCGCACGAGCGCGGCTTAAATGAAAGTAACGATTTTTTCAAGTTGTTTCAGTTTTCTGCGAAGTGGGATCCAATTCCTACTATGCTCACCCAAAACCACGAACTTTCGATAAAGGGATTTATGGGGCAAACTACTGCCTTCAAAAAAAAGCTGATTAAATCGGACGTGGTAATTATGGGAGAAAGTAAAGAAGCAGGAGAAGCAAGATACATCCACGGTACTTTTGGAAAAGGTACTTGGACTTTCTACGGCGGGCACGACCCCGAAGATTACCGACACTATGTAGGCGAAGAACCTACAGATTTAAACTTACATCCTAACTCTCCGGGGTACCGACTTATTTTAAATAATATCTTATTCCCTGCGGCAAAGAAAAAGAAGCAGAAGACCTAATTCTCTTATTAGAAAAAGCATTTACAAATCCTGTAGGTTATTGATGCTTACAGGATTTTTTTATGAAAAATCAGTTTTAACCTTTTAAATATTTTATTTTCGCATCTCTTAAAATTAATAATCATGGAACTTTTAGACGGACAGTATCGAATCCAAGGAATTCCTGTTGCTGAAATTGCAGCGCAATTCGGGACACCAGTATATGTTTACAATGCCGATAAAATTGTGGAACAATACAACCGCTTACACAGCGCATTTAAAGGGGTAGAGGTGCAGCTAAAATATGCAACTAAAGCACTTAATAATATCAGTATTCTGAAACTAATTAGGCAACAGGGTGCTGGCTTAGATGTGGTTTCGATACAAGAAGCGTATTTAGGGCTAAAAGCGGGGTTCGCACCTTCAGAAATTATGTTTACCCCTAATTGCGTAGATTTTGAAGAAATTCAAGAGGCTATAAGTTTAGGAATTAATATTAATATAGATAGTATTTCGCTGCTCGAGCAATTTGGCAGCCATTATGGCAATACAATTCCTTGTTGTATCAGGGTAAATCCACATATTCTTGCCGGAGGAAACACAAAAATTCAGGTAGGACATATCGACTCTAAATTTGGTATTTCGATTTTCCAGATGCCGCACGTAAGAAGAGTGGTAAAAACGCATAAACTTAAAGTAACGGGTTTACACATGCACTCTGGGTCAGATATTTTAGATAGTCAGGTGTTTTTAACAGCAGCTCAAGTCTTGTTCGATGCAGCCTCGGAAGGTTTTCCCGACTTAAAATTTCTTGATTTAGGCAGTGGCTTTAAAGTAGCCTACCGCCAAGGAGATGTTACTACTAATATTGAAGAATTAGGCGAGAAAATGAGTGCTACTTTCCAAAATTTCCGCAAAAAATACGGAAGAGAATTAAAGTTAATGTTTGAGCCGGGCAAGTTTTTGGTGAGCGAATCGGGTGTTTTCCTTACCAAAGCGAACGTAATTAAGCACACACCATCGGCAGTATTTGTGGGGGTAAATTCTGGTTTAAATCATTTGGTGCGCCCTATGATGTACGATGCCTACCACGAAATTGTGAATGTATCGAACCCTGCGGGGGTGAAAAGAATTTATAACGTAGTGGGTTATATTTGCGAAACCGACACCTTTGGGCGCGATCGTTCTCTCAACGAAGTAAGAGAAGGCGATTTAATAGCCCTAAAAAATGCAGGTGCCTACTGCATGACGATGAGTTCTAACTACAATTCAAGACTTCGCCCCGCAGAAGTACTTGTGATTAATGAAAAAGCACATTTGATTAGAAAAAGGGAAGAAATGGACGATTTACTTCGCCATCAGGTAGATATTTTTAGCGAAGAAGAAGTCGCCGAAATAGTAAGTTGAGGATAAAAAAGTGAATAGTGCCGCAAACAATATTTGGCAAGAAAAAAAGCCATAGTAAAAGCCTAGAAATTGAAAATATTTCTGGGCTTTTTTATACAGCCGGACTGCCAATTTATTACAATCTGTGATACCAGTGAATTATGAATTAGTAAAGTGCTCATTTCAAGTATTTTAATTCATAATGCGAACCAGGGGTTAAAAAGACTATTGCAACCAACAAACTGAGTAAAAACATATTGTTTTTCATCTCGACCGTAGGGAGAGAATAATAAGGTTTACGGAACCTATTGTCAGATTCTTCGCAAGCTCAGAATGACACCAAAATTTATTCTTTAGGCTCAAAAAAAAAGGTTGTAAGCCCTGGGTTCGCACTCATGAATAGATTGTACTTAATTTCGTCTGAGTACTTATATAAAACTGGTTTAACATTTTGAGATATGAAATCTTCCTTCTTGGTTGTTAAATAGAATCAACCCCAAACCTTTGTGCCCGCAGTGCAGTTTTGGCACATTTCTATTTTGCTTCGGGCATCGAGCAACTGGCTTCTGAATGTTTGATAGGCTGTTCCTTTCCAAATTTCTTTGAAAGAATGTGTTTGCAGTGTTCCCATTTTATGGTGAGCATCTTTGTCGAAACAACAAGGTACAATCTGCCCATCCCAAGTAATTACGCACGAATGCCACATTTTCCAGCAGTGGTTTTGTAGGCTATTTTTAATTTTAAAAGTACCATCGGTTTGTGGCTCGTAGCGGCTGTACTTTTGTAAGGTCGGGATTAAAGGTGAGCCATGTTCGTAGTCATAAATTTGTGCCGTTTTTAGACCAACAGCATCTACGCCTATTTTTTTGGCAAGTGCTTGTACTTCATTTATTTGATGCTGATTGGGTTTCACTACCAAAAATTGAAAAATAAGATGAGGTGTTTTCGACTTTAACTTCTTTTTCCACTTTATAATATTTTTTGTACCCTCAAGCACTTTTTCTAGCTTCCCTCCTACCCGATACGACTCGTATGTTTCTTGGGTAGTTCCATCAATAGAAATAATCAACCGATCTAAACCCGACTCTACCGTCATTCGAGCCGCTTCATCTTTTAAAAAATGGGCATTGGTAGAAGTTGCCGTGTATAATTTTTTATTGGCAGCGTAGCGAATTAAATCGTGAAAATGAGGGTGTAAATACGGTTCTCCCTGAAAATAAAATAATAAATACAATAAAGTAGAATGTAATTCATCTATTACTTTATGAAACACCTTGGGGGTAAGCATACCCGTTGGCCGTGTAAAAGAACGCAAACCACTTGGGCACTCGGGGCAGCGCAAATTGCAAGAGGTAGTAGGCTCAATACTAACACTAAAGGGCATTCCTTGGTGTAAAGGCTGTTTTAAACGTTTCGCCCTGTAGTAACTTTGGGTAAGTTGCCACGCATTTTGTAGCCGCTTCGCAGTAAGTTTAGAAGTAAAATTAAGTCCATCGGCTAAGTTCGGGCGCATGGAAAATAGTATTTTATAAATAGATTAACGATTTGCTATAATTTAATTTGAGAAACAGTATCTTATTTACAAATAATTATCTCATATTAAATACAAGTTAATTTTCTCTGAGTACTTATATTTCAAAAATAGCCACTTAAAATGAGCTTTTTTAAAACTACTAAAGATTTTAAAAATCCAGCCTTTGGCATTGTTCCGATTATGCCTAACCGAAACAATTCTTAGGTAAAAACAGAGAAACTAAGCAAAAAGGTAATATTTTACTTAGCCTCCGAATATTGCGGAGTATAGTCTTTTTTTTGTAAGATTTTCAGTAAATCTGCTTCTAGTGTCTCTCGTGGATATTCTACAAAGCGGTTCATTTCTTGGCCGCTTTGGTAAAAAATCAAAGTCGGTACTCTGATGATATTCAACCCTACCTCTTCGTGCGTGGGGCTTTGTTTATATTGCTTTCTGGTATTATTGACTGCTATTATTTGTAGTTGCTCTATTTATATCCTTAAATTTAACTAATAATTCTT
>CAZFQW010000047.1:0-12665 GCA_964521225.1 uncultured Roseobacteraceae bacterium | reverse complement strand
CAAAATACTAATTTCTACTTTTCATTGGACACTTTGTGGGGAGGGGAGAACATATTGTCAGATTCTTCGCAAGCTCAGAATGACACCAAAACTCATTCTTTAAACTCAAAAAAGAAGGTTATAAGCCCTGATTTGCATGATTAATAACTCCGACACTATTCGAGGCCGGGGCACGAGTAACAAATTTCATGGCAAAATACTCATTATCCTATTCCTTCTAAAGAAGAAACTCGTGCTACGAACCTAAAATACTAACATCATTCATTCGGGTACTACAATTATTAATTTCTAAAACTCTGGAAATTACTAAATACAGTTCATTTAGTTTTCTTATCAGGCTTGTTATAGGATTTAAGCTCTAAATCCAATGATTAAGATATCATCAATTTGAAACTCATTGCCCATCCAATCAGCAAGTTGTTTAGTCAATATATCTCTTTGCTGGCGCATTGGTATATTTCTCATTTCAATTAAATTCTCTTTCAACTGGCGTAGCATAAATTTTCTACCATTAGGATACTCCTCCGATTTCCCACCGAACTGATCTTGGTATCCATCGCTGAAAATATAAAAACTTTTCATTTTTTCAGTCAGTGGAATTTCATGTAATGTAAACTCTCTGGCTTCCTCTCGCTGAGTTCCTCCTACTGGCATTTTATCGCCTTTAATGGTTACTAGCTCTTCGCTATCAGAATCCAGATAAATTAGCGGGTTTTTTGCTCCAGCAAATCGTAATACTCTACTGGCATGGTCAATTACACAGAGAGAAATATCCATACCGTCGCGGTTATCGTTTTTGTCTTGCTTTAATGCTCTGCGAATTCTAATATGTAAAGCGTTTAAGATTTTGTCGGGTTCTTCTACACCTAATAAGTTCACAATTTCATTGAGTAAGTCATTGCCAATCATACTCATGAAAGCTCCTGGAACACCATGCCCTGTGCAATCTACTGCCGCTATAAAGGTTTTACCTTTTTTCTCTAAAAACCAGAAAAAATCTCCACTTACAACATCCCGTGGTTTAAACAAAATAAAGGAGTCAGGCACACTTCTGCGGATGTAAGAACGCTGTGGTAAAATTGCTTCCTGTATCCTTTTTGCATAGTTAATACTGGACTGTACTTTTTGACTAACCTTACTGATTTTCTCGTTTTGCTTTTCTATTTGCGCATAAGCCTCTGCATTGGCAAGAGCAATTGAAGTATAGATAGCAAGGTTTCGTAAAATATTTAGGTGGTACTCTCCGTAAGCATTTTTTCTAAAACTCTGGACAGTTATTACGCCAATGCTTTTATCTTCTACATTAAGTGGCAAATAAATAACTGAAAGAGGATCTTTGCCCTGTACAGGTGCCACTGCTTCTTTCACATATTTATCAAAGTCTCTTCTGGCATCATTGATCACTATTTCTTTTTGGTTCTCTAAACACCATACTGAATAGCGATTTTTATCCTTCATATCATGGTAGAACATTGGAAGTGCCTCTCCATTTTCAAATGCGCCATTAAATTCTATGTATTCTTTTTCCTGACGATAGATGCCTATTCCAAAAGCGGTGGCATCCATAAGTTTATTAACATTTTCGTATACTTTCTCAATAATTGTGTTGGCAGAAAGCGTACCGGTTAGTACCTGCCCAATGTCGCTTAACTGACGAACCGTTTGGAGTGCTCGTTCTATTTCTTCTTTCTGAACCTCAATTTCTTCTTTTTGTGTTACCACCTCGGCAGTTCTATCTGCTACTTCTTCTTCCAGATGTTCATAAAGAATTGCGTTTTCAAGTGCAATTACTAGATATGTTGCTAAGTTTCTGAGGATTGTTAGTTGGTATGTTTGGTAAGAATCTTTTTTGAAACTTTGTACTGTTAACACTCCTAGGTGCTTGTTTTTAGTGGTGATCGGTAAATAGATAATCGACTCGGGGTTTTCTCCTACTATTGCAGTAGATTTTCTGGGCAGATACTTATCAAAATCTTTCTCAAAATCATTGATTACTATCTCTTGCTGTTCTTTGTAACAGATTACAGCAAGTTTTTCTTTGTCCTCCAAATTTATATCAAAGGAAGGAAGATTTTCGCCTTTTTCAATCCCTCCTTCAAAGTCAAGTGTGTTTCTGTGCTTATCGTAAATACCAATCCAAAATACCGAAGCGTCCATTAATGAGTTTACATTTTCGTAAACTGTTTCTATGATTTTACCAACAGAAAGGTTTGCAATAATATCTCTTCCTATTTCGCCCAAAAGTTGTACGTTTCTGAAAGACTGTTCAACTTCTTCGTTCTTCCTTGCTAGTACAGCATTTTTCTCTTCAATCGTTTCTTTTTGCTGTGCAATTTCTTGGTTGATTAGCTCAATTTTATGGAACGACTCCGCATTTTCTAGTGCAATTGCCGCATAGATTGATAAGTTTCGGAGAATATTAAGGTCATATTCTGTATAAGCTCTTCGCTCAAAACTTTGGATGGTTATGATTCCTAGCGTTTCATCTTTACCTATTAATGGCAAGAAAATCGCCGACTCTGGCAAATCCCCCTCACTTGGAGTTGGAGCATCTCCATACGGAACATACTTCCTGTACTCAACGCTTAAATCATTAATTAGAATTTCTTTTAATCCTTTAAAGCAAACTACAGATAGCCTTTCATCGTCGGCCAAACTATCGGTATGAAAAGGCAACTCGGCATCGTTCTCCATACTTCCAACAAACTCTAATCTGTTTTGCTCTTTATTGATTAACCCAATAGAAAATATTTCAGCCTTTGTAAGTGTATTCACACTTTCGTAAACTGTAGAAATAATTTTTTCTACTGATAAGGTTGCAGTAATATCAATCCCTATTTCACTAAGAAGTTTAATATTCTGATAAGCATCTTGTACCTGTTTGGTCTGCTGTAATAATTCTTTATTTTTTTCTTCTATTAGCCGTTTTTGAGCAATAATTTCTTTACCGGTTGCTTCAATTTTTCTGTAGGTTTCAGCATTTTCTAAAGCAATTGCAATATAGATTGCCATATTTTTCAGAAGATCGACATGGGAATCAGTATAAGCATTTTTTCGAAAGCTTTGAACGGTGATTACACCTATAGTATTATTTTTAGTTCTAAGGGGGTAATAAATAATAGAAGATGCAATATCTCCTGCATTTGGAGGAAGTACTATAGATATATATTTGTTATATTCTTGAATGTAATCGTTAATGATAATATTCTGATTGTTTTTCCAACAAAGTACCGATAGCCGGTTGGCATCCTCGATACTATCTGAGCTATAAGGCAATATCTCTCCTTTTTCTATAAAGCCAGGGAACTCTATCGCCATGCTGTTTTCATTGTAAATACCGATACCAAAGCCTTCAGCAGGCATAATTTTATTTACATTTTGGTAAACAGTCTCAATAATTTTTTCGACATCTAAACTTGAAGTAACCTCTTTTCCAATTTCACTAAGAAGCCTAATATTATCTAATGCTTCTTGCGCTTGTTCTTTTTGTTCTGCTACTTTTTTACTTGTTAACTCTAAATCTTTTTTCTGAATCTTTAATGCTTTGTTTTGCTCTCTTCGTTTTCGGTTAATGATGAATAACCAAATTAAAAGAGCAATACCAATTACGCCACCAATTGCGCTAAATAAAGTGAGTGCGTTTCGACTTTTAAGCCGGGCTTCTTTCAACTCATTTTCTCTGTTAAGCAAATCTATTTGCGATTGTTTCTGCTCGTTCATGAAATAAATCTGCAAATCCGAAATGCGCTTGGAATCTTTAAAAAGCAAATCTTCTTTTATTTGAAGATACTCACTTAAATAATAGTAAGCACTATCAAACTGTCCTGTTTGGCTGTAAAGCTTATTAAGATTTTGAACTACTAACTCAACAACCTCACTCGCCATAATTGTTTTCGATTGTGCGTATGCCTTATTCAAGTAAACAGTTGCTTCATCGTACTTCTTCCTCCCGAGAAGTACCCGCCCCATATCGTTCAATCCGTAGGCTATTTCAAAAGGATCATCAACTTGTACTGATAAGTCTAAAGATTGTTGAGCATAGTATTCAGCGGAATCAAGATTGCCTATTAGCTGATAAACCTCGCTCAAAGTGGCATAATTATAAATAATAGTAAGGAGGTTGTTAATCTTCTTATTAACTACCATGGATTCTTGTAAAGAAGTGATGGCTTTTTCGTACTCACCTAAATCTTTGTAAGTACTTCCAATATTATTAAGTGCACTCCCTTTACCTCTTTCGTTCCCTATCTTTTCATTTATCTCTAAATTCTTTTTGTAGTAATCAAGTGCTTTTCCAGTATTACCAAGCCTACCATAAATTCTACCAATTGTTCCCGATGCGCTCGCTAAAGAAGCATCATCGCTTATCTCTTCTGCTAATCTGTACGACTCTTGTGCATTTTCTAAAGCTTCGCTCAAATTACCCAATCTCTCGTGATTACTACTAATAGAACTATAAACCAAAGCAATATCTTTCTTGTGGTATTTCCCATCAAAATAAATGAGTGATTCTCTCAATAGTTTTAAAGATTCTAAAAACTGCCCTTTTCTACTTACTGCCTGTGCTTTGTCAAATAAAAGAAGTGCAACACCATAATTATAGCTTAGTTGCCTAGCCAAATCTAAGCCTAGATCAGCATATTGAAGCGATTGCTCAATATCCTGCCTACTTAATTCCTGCGAAAGTTCGCTGTAAAGTTTCACTTTAGTAGTGTCAGGGCGTGCTACATTCACCAGCGTTTTAAGGCTATCAACCGTTGCTTGTTGGGCATGCGCCTCTATTGCAAAGGCAAATAAGATTGTTGTAAGTAGTCTATGATATAGTAGTATACGGTGCATTCAGAAGTCAATCTCCAGTAGAATTTCAATAAATTTTAAAACAAATAACTTAGTCAGATTTTAAACCATAAACGCCAAATCTGAAATTTTAATACAGTAAAAAAGAAAGTTTCTGTGAAATACTTTGTTTCACCTACGTGAAAAATTAAGATGAAAATCTACAAAATGTTAATCAATAAATTATTGAATTTATGGTTTATTTCGTATCAAAGTATTAAATCTGTTATGAATGCTAAAGGCATTAACTTCTTTTCTTATTCCTCGAAAAGAATAACAATTCCATTATTTTCCTAAATTACGCCTCCGTTTTACAAAAAAACTATGTTTAATAAACTAATAAAGAGAAAATGTTAAACTTAATATTATTTGGTCCTCCAGGAGCAGGAAAAGGGACACAAAGTCTGAAAATAAAGGAAAAATATAACCAAATACACCTTAGTACGGGAGATTTGCTGCGCTCTGAAATTACGGCAGGTACTCAGTTAGGACTCGAAGCAAAAGCAATTATGGATAAAGGGGAACTTGTTTCCGACCAAATTGTAATTGGAATGATTGAAAATAAACTGAATGAACATAAAGATGCCGCAGGTTTTATTTTCGACGGATTTCCAAGAACCGTTGCACAAGCCAAGGCATTAGATAACTTACTTGAAAAACACCAAACTAGCATTAGTGGACTTGTTGCCCTAGAAGTAGACGAAGAAGAACTAACGCAACGTATTTTAGAAAGAGGAAAAACTTCGGGTAGAGCTGACGACCAAAATGAAAATCTAGTGAAAAAGCGTGTACAGGAATATAACCAAAAAACTACACCTGTGGCTAACTATTACAAAGGTCAAGATAAATACAAATCTGTGGAAGGCATTGGCGATATAGAAGAAATTTTTAGCAAGCTTTGTACAACAATTGATAATCTTTAATTGGCTGAATGTCGAATTCAAACTTTATTGACCACGTAAAACTCTTTTGCCGCTCAGGTTCGGGCGGAGCTGGCTCTGTACACTTCAGAAAAGAAAAGTTTGTGCCAAAAGGTGGCCCAGATGGCGGAGACGGTGGCAGAGGTGCCCATATTATGTTAAGGGGAAACAGCAATTTGTGGACGCTGCTTCATTTGCGCTATCGCAAACATGTTTTTGCCGACGATGGAAGCAATGGCGAAGGTGGAGGTAGATCAGGATCCCAAGGCGAGGATATTATTGTTAACGTTCCGCTTGGCACTGTAGCAAAAGATGCAGAAACCGGAGAAAAGCTTCTAGAGATTACAGAAGACGGGCAAGAAGTTATTTTGCTCGAAGGAGGATTAGGTGGTAGAGGAAATATTCACTTTAAAACTGCAATCAATCAGACTCCAAGGTATGCACAGCCAGGAATAGAAGGAATTGAAAAAGCAGTTATTTTAGAGTTGAAACTGCTTGCCGACGTCGGTTTAGTAGGTTTCCCTAATGCCGGAAAATCTACATTTTTATCTGCAATTTCTGCTGCTACGCCAGAAATTGCAGATTACCCCTTCACCACTTTAGTTCCGCATTTAGGCGTTGTTGAATATCGAAATCATCAATCTTTTGTAGTTGCCGATATCCCCGGTATTATCGAAGGAGCAGCCGAAGGGAAAGGCTTGGGGCTACGTTTTTTGAGGCACATAGAACGCAACTCAGTACTACTTTTTATGGTTCCTGCTGATGCCGATGATATCAAAAAGGAGTACGATATTTTGGTAGATGAACTTAGAAGATACAATCCTGAATTGCTTGATAAAAACAGAGTAGTTGCCATAACTAAAGCTGATTTGCTCGACGACGAGTTAATGAATGATATAAAAGAAGAACTAAAAGGATTCTCTTTTACCTTTATTTCCTCGATTACCTCTTATGGTATTACTGAACTAAAAGACCTGCTTTGGAAGAAATTGCATAGCTAAAGTGCCAGAGTATAAACCTCTTTTAGTAAAAATAGAGCCAAATTTTATGATTCTCTGTAAATTAATATTATATTTATTCGCTAATACGAATGTGTGAATAAATAATATGTAGACAATTATAAAAACGGAGGATGAGACTTAAGTATTTTAACCTGCAACTAGGTACTCAAATCATGAAATCTTTCAGTGATGAGTCGAGAGTGCGAATAATGCATCTTTTATATAGAAATAAAGAGATGTGTATTTCAGATTTAGAGTTAGTTTTAGATTTTACCCAAACTAAAACTTCCCGACACTTAATTTACCTTAAAAATGCAGGCTTGGTAGTTGCCCGAAAAGTAGACCAATGGACTTATTATTCTATTAAAGAAGAAGTTGCTGGTTTTGTGGAAATTATCTATAAGTATATGGGGAAAGACAGCATTCTACAAGCCGACTTAAGTACGTATCAAACTCTGTACAATAATAGAGAATTAGCTATTTGTAAGTTACAAGGTAAAAATTGGGCTTATCAGCACTAAACTTTAATAAACTAACCGATAATTAGAGAGGTAATGAAAATTACTTCTCTTTTTTTTGATGATTTTTTTGAAAATGAAAAAACTATCGCTCGACCAACTAAATAGAGTTTCTATAGAAGTATTTAAAACACAAGAAAAAGCGCCCGCTGTTTTGATTTTAGATAATATCAGAAGTCTTAATAACGTAGGCTCCGCATTTAGAACTGCCGATGCTTTTGCGATAGAAAAAATATTTCTATGTGGGATTACCGGTAAGCCTCCTCACAGAGATATTCAAAAAACTGCTTTAGGAGCTACCGAATCGGTTAGCTGGGAGTTCTTCGAAAAAATAGATACTTGTTTAGCTCATTTAAAAAATGAGGAGTTTACAATTATTGCCGTTGAGCAAACCGACTCTTCTATTGAGTTACAAGATTTTAAAGTAGCATTGAGTAAAAAATATGCTTTTGTTGTAGGCAACGAAGTGCAAGGCATTAGCGAAAAAGCACTCCCTTTCTGCGATTTTAGTCTTGAAATCCCTCAATTTGGCACTAAACATTCCCTCAATGTATCGGTTAGCCTTGGTATTGTATTATGGGAATTTATTCGCCAACGAAATGCCTAATTAATTTTTTCTCCAAATTGAATCGGTGAAAAAATGTTTGCAATCAAACAAGTTTTCTACCACTTCAAACCCCGAAGAATTTGCCAATTCATCGATTTCTTCTAAACTATACTTAAAAGAAAGCTCCATATCGATAGGTTCCCAACGCTGAAATTCAAAACTTTCTCCAATAGATTCAATCATTACTTTTTGGGGTTTTGAACTAATTAAATAGCTTTTGGTAGCTCCTGTAATTGGGCTATAAGTAGGGTAATGTTCAAATTGATTTATCTGAAAATCCCCTCCGAGTTCCTTATTTATTCTTTCCAATAAATTAAGATTAAATGCTTTTGTAATGCCCGCAGCATCGTTGTAGGCATCTAATACAACTTTGGGGTTTTTCTTTAAATCGAAGCCAATTAGTAATAAATCGCCCGAAGAAAGGTTATCAGAAACGGCAGAAAGAAAAGTAACTGCACTTTTTTGCAGGAAATTGCCAATGTTACTTCCTAAAAACATGACAATTCTTCTAGTAGTATTTTGAAACTCTGTTGAAGACTTTACCTTTTCTAACGCTTTAAAGTAGTCATCTTCAATTGCTTTTACTTGTAAGTTGGGTAACTCTACCTTTAAGCTTTCAGAAAGTTCGGAAAGTACATAGCCAGAAATATCTACTGGCGAATAAATAAATTTCGAGGTTTTTTCAAGGAAATATTTGAGTAAAACTTTAGTTTTTAGGCCATCTCCAGCACCAAACTCTATCAGATGAAATTTATCTCCATTGCTCGTTCCATCCGAAAACAGAGAGAGTATCTTTTCTTTTTGCTGCGTGAAAATCTCAAACTCGCTTCGAGTAAGATAATATTCTGGCATATGCATAATTTCTTGAAAGAGTTTATCCCCTTTTTCGTTATAAAAATATTTTGAAGGTAGATACTTAGGAGTAGAGGACAAGCCAAGCCGAATATCCTCGGCAAATTGTGAATTCATATTTATTTGTAAAGAATTGATGTAAAGCTTTGAAGATAGTTAAGAGAAATATATCTCACAATTTTAAATGAGTGTATAAGAGGATGCACCTTGAAATAAAACAGCTACTCTACTCGATTAATAGTTAAACTTCTACTTTAACTCAACACCTTTATTTAATTTTACATCAAAATATTATTATTGTAGGTTCTATTTTCTTAAATCCAGTAATTTGCCTAACAGAAATATAAGGTAAACACTACTGTAATTTCATTTTCAAAACTGTAAACGGCCAGTTAAAATCAAGCTTAGCTTTGGCAAGTTATTGATGATAACAGTCGATAAATTTATACGTGAGTCGCTAACAAATATGACAAGCAAAAAAAACACATATAGGTCTAAGCCAAGCACAAAAAAATCTGGTAGTAGAAAGTCTGTTTTTTCAACTCCCAAACAGGTAAATGTAAACTTCTCGTTTATAAACGATAGGCGTTTCAATATGAGTGTCGGTTTGCTTTTGCTCTTCTTCTCCATTTTTTTATGCTTTTCGGTAGTTTCTTACCTCTTTACAGGAAAAGCCGATCAAAGCGTAGTGGAGTCGCTAAGCTTTGGCAAACTGATTACCTCCGGGCTTGAAGTGCAAAACTGGTTAGGGTTAACGGGGGCAGGGTTAGCACATATTTTTGTGTATAAACTATTCGGAGTGTCTTCCCTCCTACTCTGTCTGTATTTCTTTATCATAGGTTATAAAATAGTTTTTAATATCCGCCTTCTTCCACTACAAAAAACTTTGGGTTTTGTGATGTTTTCTATGGTGTGGATTAGCATCTTGCTTGGCTACTTCGAAATTAAAACAGGCAACGAAGAAGCCTCTACTTTAGGGTTTTTATGTGGAGGCGTTGGGTATCAGCTAGCTTATTTACTACATAGTTTTGCAGGTTGGGGAACCCCTCTCTTTTTGGTGCTCTCTCTTTCTATTTTTGTAGTTTATTTCTTTAAGAAAGGTTCTCTAGGCAATCTAAAAGGATGGTTTATTACCACAAACCCTATTCCTTCTAACAATGAAGAAACTACTTCTCAGTCAGAGAAATCGGCACCGCAACAAGAGCAGGATTCCTATAAAAAACCTGCTCCTACACTTACGTTACAAATCCCTTCTTTAGGACGCTCTAAAGACAATGAGGCCCAAGAAGAACAACTAGCAGAAGGTGAAGAAAAAGAGTCTTCATCGCCAAAAAAAATTGAAAAAAGAGCCCCTACAAAAGATGATATTTTAAAAAAATCTTGGAGTATTTTTAGCAAAAAGAAAAAGGTAAACGAACCAATAGAAACGCCTGAACTCAGCATTGAAAATGAAGAAAAAGTTACTGAGGAAAAAAGTACAGAGATTTCAGAATTTTCTGAGGAGACAAATGATACCTCGAAAGTGCTACAAACCTTACACCTCAGTACCGACGATGATGCCCTCACCGATGCCACCGAAGAAGTGCTACAAGCATCTGGAGCAATTGAAACTGTTCAGGTTGAAGATAATGACTTTTATGATCCTCGCTTAGATTTAGGTGCTTATCAGTTTCCTACTTTAGAGTTACTTAACGAGCCAAGTGCAGGAAAAGTAAAAGTTACCCAACAAGAGCTTAACGAGAATAAAGATAGAATTGTAAAAACCCTCAACGATTTTAAAATCGGAATTGCCTCTATAAAAGCTACTATCGGCCCTACAGTTACCCTTTATGAAATTGTACCCGATGCGGGCATCAAAATTTCGAGAATTAGAAATTTAGAAGACGATATTGCACTAAGTTTAGCTGCTTTAGGAATCAGAATTATTGCCCCAATTCCCGGAAAAGGTACTATTGGTATAGAAGTGCCCAACAAGAATCGTGAAATGGTAGAAATACGCTCAATTTTAGCGACCGAAAGCTTTAGAGAAACCGATAAAGCATTACCCATTGCACTAGGAAAAACGATTTCTAACGAAGTCTTTATTACCGATTTAACCAAAATGCCTCACTTACTAATGGCAGGTGCCACCGGGCAGGGTAAATCGGTTGGACTTAATGTAATTCTTTCTTCTTTAATTTATAAAAAGCATCCTGCTGAATTAAAATTTGTGCTAGTTGACCCTAAAAAAGTAGAACTCACGCTTTTTAATAAAATTGAAAGACATTTCTTAGCAACACTGCCTGATGCTGAGGAGGCAATTGTTACCGATACTAGCAAAGCTGTACACGTACTTAATTCGCTTTGTGTAGAAATGGATAATCGCTATAATTTGTTGAAAGATGCTGGTTGCAGAAATATTAAAGAGTATAACGCAAAGTTTAAAAGAAAACGATTAAGCCCTGAAAAAGGACATAGATATTTGCCCTATATAGTGCTTGTAATCGACGAGCTTGCCGATTTAATGATGACCGCCGGAAAAGAAGTTGAAATGCCCATTGCCCGATTAGCTCAGCTCGCACGTGCCATCGGTATCCACCTGATAATTGCTACGCAGAGGCCGTCGGTTGATGTGATTACGGGTATTATTAAGGCGAATTTCCCCGCTCGTTTATCTTTCAGAGTTTCTTCTAAAATAGACTCTAGAACTATCTTAGATACAGGTGGCGCCGATCAACTTATCGGGATGGGCGACATGCTTCTTTCCAATGGTTCAGAAATTATTCGTTTGCAATGTGCCTTTGTAGATACCGATGAGCTAGAACGACTTTGCGATTTTATTGGCTCACAAAGAGGATACGACACCTCTTACCTCCTACCAGAATACGAAGATGAAAGCAGTGCTCCAGGAATGATAGACTTACAAGACCGTGACGAAATGTTTGAAGCCGCCGCAAAACTATTGGTGCTTCACCAACAAGGAAGCACCTCGCTTATCCAAAGGAAATTGAGCTTAGGCTATAACCGAGCAGGTAGAATTATAGACCAATTAGAAGCCGCCGGAATTGTAGGGCCTTTCGAGGGTAGCAAAGCACGCCAAGTGCTTGTAAACGACGAACTTTCCTTAGATCAGTTGCTGAGCACCATCCCACCAAAAGGAAGTTCTTTCCGTTAAAGTACGTTAATTCAAAGTGATTAAGGTTTTATCGCATGTTTTCTGTAAATATTAATTGTCTTAAAGTAGCAGCTTCTTTAAAGCTGTGCGTTTTCAAAATAAGAACAAGCATAAAATACTTATGAAAAAATTATTCATTCTTCCCTTATTTATACTTTTTACGCTTCAAATTTCTGCTCAAAATGTTGAAGAAGCAGAGGCTATTCTCAACAAAATGAGCGTGAAGTATAAATCTATGAAAGCATTCAAAGCCACCTTTAGTTGGGAATTGAATAGCCAAGTAGAGAATATCGAAGAAAGTTTTTCGGGTAAAGTAACTGTGAAGGACAATAAATACCATTTAGACTTGGGCGACCAAGAAATTTATAACGACCAACGCACAGTTTGGACCTATCTGAAAGATGTAAACGAAGTTACCATTACAGAATACGAACCCGACCCAGAAGAACTTACCATCACTCAAATGTATAGCATCTACGAAAAAGGATACAAGTACCTTTACCTCGGCGAAGAAACTATTGAAGGTGTTGTGTATGACGTAATAGACCTTACACCAGAAGATAGAGAACTTAGTTTCTTTAGAATTCAGCTACGAGTTAGCAAAAAAGATAGTATAATAAAAAGCTGGAAAATATTCGAGCGAAATGGCAGAATCTATACGTACAAAATCAAAGATTTTAAACCAAACATCGAAGTAAGCGACCAAGATTTTGTGTTCAATACCGAGAAACACCCCGATGTAGAAGTAGTAGACCTACGATAATATGTCCGTAACTT
>CAZFQW010000046.1:0-12765 GCA_964521225.1 uncultured Roseobacteraceae bacterium | reverse complement strand
AATGCAAGCGATGAATCAATTATTATTGATTTTTTTGAATGGACTTATTTATAAAAGTATGTAATATTTGGCAGACTCTAAACCTGATTAACATTAATTTTAAGGATTTTTTTTTTGAGAAAAACTTTCTCGCTGATTCACAATCAAATAGAAAAAAACCAAGTAATTAACATTACTTTTTTTAGGAAAATGATACTAATCTAAATTAGCATCGTTGTTTTTGCCTTGCTCAATTGCTTTTATAATTGCTGCATTAATTTCTTCAACTGTTACATCGTCATTAAATTGTATTGGTGTCTTAAATTTAACAGTAAGTACAGTCCCTCTTTTTTTGAAGAATAATCCTTTTTTATCGAACGCTCTTCGGAAGCCATTAATCACAATGGGTACAACGATGGGTTTATATGATTTAATCATACTTGCAGTGCCTTTACGAACTGGCGCATATGGGCTTGTGGTGCCTTGTGGGAAGTTTACCACCCAGCCATGCTCAAGAGCTTGTTTTATTTTCTGCGGTGCTTTTATATCGGCACCTCGACTCACATTCTGGCCTCCTGCACGCCATGATCTTCTGACAGTTACCGCTCCGGTATAAGAAAAAAGCTTAGGAATTAGCCCGCTTTTCATGGTTTCTTCCGCTGCTACATAATAGGTATTTACTCTTGGGTATAACATATAAATTGGCCAGTTTACAGAGTTTTTAAATTTCCATTTCACACTTGCAAAAATGTGGTAAAAGGCAATTACATCTGCAAAATAGGTCTGATGATTCGAAATAAATAAGACGTTTGTACTAGGTAAATCTTGAAGGTTTTCTGTGCCTTCCACTTTCAGTTTATTTACTATGTTAAGTCTTCCATAAGTTACCGTTGCAAGCGCACCAATAAGTGCTCTTTTCAAGAAAATAATATTTCCGAAAGGGTCTCGTTTAATAATCTTTACCTTTTTTAAAGGTCTTCTGATTTTTTTTCTTAGTATCATCCCCCTATCAAAATTCTATTTATAATAATAACAGCTTTGCTATTTTAAAACATTCATACGTTGTTAAAATGTTAATGACAGTTACAATTAGGTTTTAGCAACCTAAAAATTAATTTGTAATCCATTTTCAAAAGTATAAATGAGTTTTTCAATCGGAACAATTGGAGCGGCGTCATATAATACTACAAACTTCGATGTAAATGTCAAATGTTCACTTATTCCCATGTTAAAATTTATATCTCCAGTAAGTCGAGGTTTATCAAAAAAATCAAATCTAGCTTGGTAATATCCAATAAGATTAATTTCAAATTTTTCTGCCAATTGGTGATGGTAAGAGATATATGTAGAACTTTTCATTACCTGAGTTGTAGAATCTACCTCTGCAAACGACCAACTTTCGTCTTCGTACATTGTTCCTGAACCTACTGCAAAAGTGAGTTTTTCACTATCTTTTATCTTCCATCTTATTCCTCCTCCGGCAAGGAACCGCCTATTCATTCCTCGAACTTCGTCATATTGCCCTTGAGTAAATACTTCGCAAGAAAATACATTATCATGTAGGAAATTAACTCTAAAATGCCCATAACCATTACTAATTACTTGCTCGTTACTCACCTTTACCAAATTGATATTCCCTATTACAATGTATTGATGAAGCTCCGAGAAATAAGAAGTGTTGAGCAGAGAAGCAAAGTTGGTTACTCTTACTTGCTGTTCTTGAATGCTGAACAAAAACTCTATGTTTCCTAATATACTTTTTATGCTATCTCCTTCTAACCTAGACTTTTCAATATTCAAAATTTGGCTGTAGACTATCTGTTGAGAAAAAATTAAAAATACCAATATTATCAGCATCTTTTTAAAGGTAGATTTCATCATTAATATAACATGAAATTAAATACAAAAGGAGATATTTCTTTCCATACAAATTATAAATTTTACTGGAAGAAATATCTCCTTTTGCAAGATTTTCAAAAATATTAATCGCTTATTCTGGTTTCTTCACTTGCATCAAGTCTAGCAAATCGTCTAATACTTTACTGTAAATAGCATCAGCATGACTTTTCTTTGCTACCGTTTTACTTGCATGTACTACTGTGCTGTGGTCTCTACCACCAAATTCATTTCCAATAGACTTTAGAGGCAAACTTGTGTATTGTTGCGAAAAATACATTGCAATTTGGCGTGCCATCGCTATATCTTTTTTACGAGTTTTAGATTTAAGTTCGTTAATAGAAACTTTGAAATAATCTGCTACTATTTGCTGAATAAACTCTATGGTAATTTCTTTTTCGGTATTCCTAACAATGCTAATCAGCGTATTCTTGGCAAGTTCTAAATCAATCTCTTTACGCATAAAAGAGGCGTTGGCTATAAGCGATATTAACACGCCTTCAAGCTCACGGATATTAGAATCGATATTACGCGCTAAATATTCTACAACATCGTCGGGTATTACTACTCCTTCAGACTGTAGTTTACTCTGAGTAATTGCAAGTCTGGTTTCTAAATCTGGTTTTTGAACATCCGCAGTAAGGCCCCATTTAAAACGGGATAGTAACCTTTCCTGAAGCCCTTTCATACTTTTGGGAGGGTAATCTGAAGTCATTATAATTTGCTTCCCACTTTGATGCAACCTGTTGAAGATATGAAAGAAGTTCTCTTGCGTCTTTTCCTTACCCGATAAAAATTGAATATCATCAATAATTAATACATCTACTTTTAAATAGTAGTTTGTAAAATTTTGAGCATTATTATTTTTAAGTGCGTCAATAAATTGAGTTGTAAACTGATCCGTAGTAACATATAGCACAAATTTCTCTGGCATATACATTTTTATCTGGTTGCCTATAGCTTGTGCAAGGTGCGTTTTCCCTAAACCAACTCCGCCATAAACCACAAAAGGATTAAACGATGTGGTACCAGGTTTACTTGCAATGGCTAAACCAGCAGAACGTGCTAAACGATTACAATCGCCTTCAATTAAGGTATTAAATGAATACTGAGGACTTAATTGGGATTCGGTGTACTGTGGATCAACCTCAGGGATTTGAAACGGGCTTTCAATACTATTTTCAAATGCTACTGGAGTTTCTTTCTTCTTAGCATTATCAGTATCTCTGCCATTACGCTCTGCCGACTTAAAATCGTTAGTGTTTAACGGTATCGGAAAAATTCTTTGAGACTGAGTATGGCTATTTCTGATTTTTAAAGTAAAAGGTTCGTTATTTTCTTTCCCTCCTTTATCTACCACTATCGAATACTCTAATTTACCATTAGGTCCTATTTCATTGTCAATTGCTTTCCTTAGCAAATGAACATAGTATTCTTCTAGCCATTCATAGAAAAACGGGCTAGGCACTTCTACCGTAAGCACATCATTCTCTAATTTTAGCGGTTGTATTGGCTCAAACCAAGTTTTAAAACTTTGCTCAGAGATATCTGCCTTAATAATATTTAGGCACCTCTCCCACACGGCTTGGCAATCTCGAACAATTTGATTCAAAATTTACTTATTTTGTGGTAAAAAAATAAACAAAAGGATGCCGATAACAAATATAAAATCGAAATTTTATTGTTGCCGGAATGAGTCTAGAATATCTCAAAAAGATTAAGACCCTTGTTAGTTATAAGCTTAGAAATTCTTTTCGGTATAAACAAAAGTGAGAAAATTTAACCTTAAAAAAAAGTTGAAATTTTATTGTTTTCTGATATAAAGAAGTAGGATTTTTATTTAAAATACTGATTATCAGTACTTTTATTTAAGCATGTCAATGTGGCAAAAAATTGAAAATCAGCTTGTTACAGTTTTATGAATAATTTTAAAAACTATTCTAATCTATTATTTGGGCAGATTTTTTGTTAAGTCTCAAATTAACATAATTACATTACCCTTCTTTGTCTATACTTAACACAATAGATGTTTAAATAAGTAGGTTTAGTTTATTATTTTAACATACAATGTTACAAAGACAAAAAAAAGGCTAAATACTTTAAAGTATTTAGCCTTTTTTAAAATAGTTCTATTAAGGGATTAGTCTTGCGGAACTATATTAATGTACGAACGCCGTTTAAGTCCTTTTTTAAACTCAACAGTACCATCTACTAATGCATATATAGAATGATCTTTCCCTATACCTACATTCTTACCCGGATGATGTTTCGTGCCTCTCTGTCTAACAATTATATTTCCAGCAACAGCAGACTGACCACCGTATACTTTAACACCTAACCGTTTACTTTCGGATTCTCTACCATTTCGAGAACTACCGGCTCCTTTCTTATGTGCCATAATTTCTAGTAGTATTTAATTAAAGTGAGATTTGCTCAATTAAAACTTTTGTATAAAACTGTCTATGTCCTTGTTTCTTCTTGTAGCCTTTTCTTCTTTTTTTCTTAAAAATAAGAACTTTTTCGCCTTTCAGATGGTCAAGGATTTTGCCTTTAACAAGTGCCCCACTTACGTTGGGTTCACCTACTGTAATAGCTCCTTGGTTATCTACAAGTAAAACTTTATCGAACTCTACAGATGCTCCTTCGTCACCCTCTAGTCTATGAGTGTAAATATATTTATCTGCCTCAACTTTGAACTGTTGTCCTGCAATTTCAACTATCGCGTACATAGATTTCTTTTCTAATGTTTATATTAAAGGGATGCAAAATTAAAAGTATATTACTGCAATGGCAAGTCTTTTCTTTCTTTTATTAATTGAAATCATGTTAATGCCAAGCAAATCCGATGTTGGGAACCATTGATTGAATTCCCTAGGTATTGAATAGCGTTAGGTTGTATATTAAATTTGAATATTTAAATAACATATCTAGTTAGCATGTAGTTTTTGAAAAATATAGATTGTATTTATTTTCAAAAATACTTTCTCATAAAGTAAAGAGTCAAAATTATTTTCACTATAAATTATAGAACTCAACATGAATTCAAGCATTGCAGAAGAGCCATTATTGAAAGAAAACCCTAACAGGTTTGTTATATTTCCTATAGAGTATCATGATATTTGGGAAATGTATAAAAAAGCCGAAGCTAGTTTTTGGACTGCTGAAGAAATTGATTTGCAGCAAGATTTAACCGATTGGGAAAAGTTAAATGAGGGAGAAAAACACTTTATTTCTCATGTTCTTGCATTCTTTGCTGCAAGCGATGGGATTGTTAACGAGAACTTAGCTATCAATTTTACTAATGAAGTTCAATACCCTGAAGCTAAATGCTTTTATGGTTTCCAAATTATGATGGAAAACATCCATGCTGAAACTTATTCATTATTAATTGATACATACATCAAAAACCCTGATGAAAAATCAAAAATGCTTAATGCCTTAGATACGCTTCCTTGCATAAAGAAAAAAGGAGATTGGGCATTAAAATGGATTGATAGTGAAAACTTCGCAGAAAGATTAATTGCATTTGCAGCCGTTGAAGGTATATTTTTCTCTGGGAGTTTCTGCTCAATTTTCTGGCTAAAAAAGCGTGGATTAATGCCAGGTTTGAGTTTTTCCAATGAACTAATTTCACGTGATGAAGGTCTGCATTGCGATTTTGCTTGTTTATTGTACACCAAGTACCTAAACAATAAGCTTCCTAAAGAACGTGTGCTTGAAATTATTACCGACGCAGTTACTATAGAACAAGAGTTTGTAACCGATGCGCTTCCCGTGAGGCTTATAGGAATGAACTCAGATTTAATGAATCAGTACATCGAATTTGTTGCAGATAGGTTATTAATTTCACTTGGTTTAGAAAAACAATATGGAGCCAAAAATCCATTCGATTTTATGGAGATGATATCACTTCAAGGAAAAACAAATTTCTTTGAAAAACGGGTATCTGAATATCAAAAAGCAGGCGTAATGAATGGTAGTGAGAAAGATTCACAAAAATTCTCCTTAGATGAAGATTTTTAGCATTCTATAAGTGGCTAACTCTTTTGAAAAGTCAGGTTTTTACTAATCTGACTTTTTTATTGTTTTTTCGAGAATAACAATTTTATTTAAACAGCAGCGCCGTTTAAAATTGATTATTGTGTGCCGGTTTTCAAAATAATTATAGCAAATAGATATACTGCTAATTATAAAAATTTACTTATAAAAGAGAAACGGTTATTGTTTACACAATAACCGTTTCTCTTTTATACATTAACAATGTACCGCTAATTAATTACTTTCTTTCGCCGCTAATTCTTTCTCAAAAGGGAGATTAGAATTATCAGTGTCAGTGAAAGGCACAGTTTGAGGAATAAAATCCTTTTCAGCTCCTGGTTTACTATAATCATATGGCCAGCGGTATACTTTAGGAAGAGCTCCTGGCCAGTTACCATGCCCTGGGTTTTTAGGAGTAGTCCATTCTAACGTATTTGATTTCCATGGATTCAAGGGTGCAACTTGCCCCTTAAACATACTGTAGAAGAAGTTAAACACAAATATGAATTGAGCAAAAACAGTGATTATTGCCGCAATACTTATCATCATATTTAAATCTGTGAAAGTACTAAAAGCATCAAAATTTGTAAATGAATAATACCTTCTCGGAAAACCTGCAATACCTACATAATGCATAGGGAAAAACACTAAATAAGCTCCTACAAATGTCATCCAAAAGTGTATATATCCCAGTTTTGCATTCATCATTCTACCAAACATTTTCGGAAACCAATGATAAACACCCGCCATCATTCCAAAGAAAGATGCACTACCCATTACCAAGTGAAAATGAGCAACAACAAAGTAGGTATCGTGCAACTGTATATCTAAAGCTGAGTTTCCTAATATAATACCTGTTAATCCCCCTGAAATGAATAAAGATACCAAACCTATGGAAAACAGCATTGCAGGTGTAAATATTATATTACCTTTCCACATAGTAGCTATGTAATTAAACGCTTTAACTGCTGAAGGCACCGCAATAATAAGAGTTAAGAACATAAATATAGAGCCTAAGAAAGGATTCATCCCTGAAACAAACATGTGATGAGCCCAAACTACAAAGGATAAAACTGCGATACCCAATATTGATCCAATCATCGCTCTATATCCAAAAATTGGCTTTCTTGAATTAGTAGCAATAATTTCGGAAGTAATTCCGAGTGCAGGAAGAAGCACAATATAAACTTCAGGATGACCTAGAAACCAAAATAAATGTTGATACAAAACGGGGCTACCACCAACATTTGGAAGAGCCACACCATCTATATAAATTTCAGATAAATAGAAACTTGTTCCAAAACTTCTATCAAATACTAACAATAACGCAGCTGAAAATAATACTGGAAATGATAGTAGACCTATAATTGCAGTAATAAAAAATGCCCAAATAGTTAAAGGCAACTTTGAGAAAGACATGCCTTCTGTTCTTAAATTAATGACTGTAGCTATATAATTAATGCCTCCTAATAATGAAGATACAATAAAGAGAGTCATACTAACTAGCCATAAAGTCATTCCCAAACCAGACCCTGGCATAGCTTTAGGTAATGCACTTAACGGGGGATATACTACCCAACCACCAGAAGCTGGTCCAGTCTCGATAAATAATGATATAAACATTATTACACCCGATACGAAAAAGAACCAATATGACAGCATATTCATAAAGCCTGAAGCCATATCTCTAGCACCAATTTGGAGCGGAATTAAAAAATTACTAAAAGTACCACTTAGGCCAGCTGTGAGTACAAAGAATACCATGATGGTACCATGCATAGTAACTGCTGCTAAGTAAAAATTCTGATCTAACTTACCGGCTTCAGTAATCCAACCCCCTAAAATGGGACGTAAGAATTCTAACTGAGCCTCTGGAAAACCAAGTTGTAACCTAAATACCAAGGAGAGCATACCACCAATAAAAGCCCAAAACATTCCCGAAATAAGGAATTGTTTAGCAATCATTTTATGATCTGTTGTAAATAAATATTTAGTCACAAAGTTTTCGGTATGGTGATGGTCATCATGATGATCATCTTCATGTGTAATTTTGCTTACATCAATATCTACTGTTGACATTGTAATATATATTTTAAGTAAACTATTTTTTATATTCTAATTATTATCTATAGATGCCACAGAAGAAGCCTCTACATTAAAACCTTTACTAGCTAAATACTCTTTATTTTTACTAGCCCAAGATTCTTGTTCATTATACCAAGTCTTGAAATCTTCAGGCTCATCTACCACTACTATAAACTTCATAGCAAAATGACCATTACCACAAACTTCCGTACAAGCTAACTCATAATTAAAGTCTGGGTTGTTTAACTCCGTACGCATTTCTGCAGTAGTTTTTGTCGGCTGAAACCAAAACTGAGTAGGCATTCCAGGAACAGCGTCCATTTTAACCCTAAAATGAGGTAAAAAAACACTGTGCAAAACATCCCTCGAACGAATATTTAATAAGACATCCTGTCCTTTAGGTATATGAATTTCTCGCGGCATGAAATCGTCCATACTACTTGGGTCATTAAAATCTACTCCCATTGAATTCGTAGCATCAATCATTAGATAATTATACTTACCTAATCTTGCATCTTTTCCGGGATAACGTACCTGCCAATTAAATTGCTTTCCCATAATCTCTAATTCAACAGAACCCTTAGGCGCAGGACCTGTAATATCTGACCAAACGTCAAACCCCATGATAACTAAAACAGTCATTACAACGGCTGGAATAACAGTCCACACTACTTCAACTAATCCATTATCTGGGTAAAACATAGCTTTACCTTTCTCCTTGTATTGATATACAAATGGAAAAAAAAACAATAGAACATGAGTTACAAAAAAGGCAAAGAAAATAACCCCCATAATAATCCAGAAAAGCTGATCAATTTCCTTTCCATGCACTGATGAGGCTTCAGGCAAAAGATATTCCTGTGCCACTCCTGAATACCAAAATATAGCACCAAAGCCTAAAATAAACATTATAGGAAATAGTATCGCATTCACTTTGTTACTAAAACCTACACGATTTTCGTCTCCTCCTTTTGCTATACCGATTAGGGTAATAATTCTATATACTAGCCCTAAGACTGCAATTAAAAGAATTATTCCTGTGATTAATAATATAATAGCCATAGTGTATTTAATTTTCTTCAATTAATACTGTTTGTATAATGCAACAGTTTAAATTTTCTAATTTATTTTTATCAGGTATGATGATAAATTGACTCTTGAATCATCGGATGATTTTTTGGTACTAAAACTTTTTTAGCTAAGCCATTAAATACCACAAATGCAAATACTCCCAAGTAAATTAAAGCCATACCTATTTCTAAGAAACCAAAAGTACCATGAGCCTTAAGTGTACCAGGGGTAATCATTAAATAAAAATCGAACCAATGACCGATAAGCACTATGACACAAACCAATTTAAGTATAATTGTCTTTCTTTTCGCATCACGAGTCATTAGTATTAAGAATGGAAAAATAAAATTCAAAACTAAATTCATGAATATGATTTTACTGTAGTAATCACTGCTAAGTCTTTCGATAAAATAAATGGTCTCCTCAGGAATATTCGCGTAATAAATAAGAAGAAACTGTGAAAACCATATATAAGCCCAGAAAATACTAAAGCCAAAAATAAACTTTCCTAAATCATGTAAATGATTTTCGTTCACTACTTGCAAGTATCCCCATCCTTTTAATAAAATAATTAATAAAGTAATTGCTGAAAGACCTGACACAAACCAACTAGCAAAAACGTACCAGCCAAACATTGTACTGAACCAGTGTGTATCAATTGACATCACCCAATCCCAAGCAGATACAGAGGAACTTAAACCAAAGAATATTAAAAATGCAGCTGAAATTCTTACTAGTTTTCTGAACTGCTTGGTACCTCCAAGAGTATCTTCTTTATATGACTCTCTCCTTAAAAACCAAGCAAATAATAACCATCCACAAAAGAAGAAAATCATTCTACCCCAATAAAATATAGGGTTTAAGAACCCTTCCTTTCCAGCGATAATTGGATCGTAATCGGGGCTAGTTTTATCATATAAAGATTCATGAGTCCAGTGGAACAAATCATGTCCTGCAATTGCAAATACGATAATCATTAGACCAAATGAAATAGGTAAAAACCTACCTAAGGAGAACATTATCCTGATAATACTTGCCGACCAACCTGCATTTGCTACGTACTGAATGGCAAAGAAAAATACACCAATAATTGCTAAACCAGTGAAAAACACATTATTTATCCAAAGATTAGCATAAACTCTTTGTACCCAACTATAACCATGGCCTTCGGCATTAGTTGCATCTACAGCTTCCGTTGAAGCTAAGCTATTAGTAGCCGCATCGATTAGTGCATGTCCTCCCTCATGTCCTCCACCTAAGACCGCCATTGTTAACCCAATTACTAAAAATATAAGCCCTAATCCCAATATAATGAAGATTGGGCGCTTGACTTTACCGTCAAACTCAAAACGTTCTTCTAGATTGACCTGCTTAGCTTCTGTCGCCATTTCTTTGTCTTTAGTTTTATCTAAAAAATTAGATCTAGTTAATTATTTTCCTCCCTTTTGTAACTGCTGTACATAACGAACTACTTTCCAGCGTTCTTCGGGGTTAAGTTGAGATTTATGAGCCCACATTCTCCCTTTACCATGTGTAATGGTATGGAAAACATGCCCTTCTGTAAGTGTTGCATATCTACCAACAGCGTAGTTCGGTACTCCTAAATATACATTACCCACTTTCCCTTGACCATTACCATTTTCGCCATGACAAGGCGCACAAAAACCTAAATATAAATGTTTGCCTTCTGCTAAAATTTGTTCTGTCTTTGGCAAAGGATTCTTTAGAATTTTAGCGGCCAAATCAATACTATCTTTGTGTAAATCATAAAAGAATAGTGGTTGGTCTTTTTGCGGAGTATTCGCCCCTGTCACAGATGTGAAGTTTTGGCGAGCTACAGTGCCTTTTACAGGTTTCAGAGAGTTAATTGGCTTTTTACCATTGTACTCATTGTAGGGTAATGAGTTAGTAATATAATATTGAGAAGATATAATTCCCCCTGGTATTCCTTCCTCTGTAATTTGAGTAAGTGGCTCATATGGGACAGAATGATACATCTGTGGTGCATACTCCACTCCAGGGTTATTTCCATCCGCCTGACAAGAAGCTAAAAGAGCTCCTAAAACCAAAATCAATAAAAAGTTTGTATAATTGAATCGCATGATGCTTAAATACTTTTAGTTTAATTGTCTGCTCGAGCTAGTTACACCGTTCGTAAACAAGTCAATTACATAATTGATAAACGACCCTGAATTTTCTTCATTCGTAAATTCTTTATCGTATACTTCCTCAGCTTTCACTTCTTGCAGAAGGGATTTAATTTCTTCGGGAGACTTTTTGTTATCTGCAATATCAATTGCCATAATATGTTTATCATCAGTACTTCTTCTATCAAATACTCTTGGTATTTTGTATGGCTTTAGGTCTCTTGTAAAAAGAAATGTTCCTACCATTCCAAATGCTGAAAAAAGCACAGTCATCTCAAAAGTTACTGGGACAAAATCTGGAACTGCGATAAACGACTTACCTCCAATAATCATTGGCCAATCTACTCCCATCATTAAGACTTGCATTAATATCGCACAAGTGGTTCCTGTAAGTCCAAAGAAAAAAGCAGCAACAGGCATTTTTGATCTTTTGTAACCTAATGCGTCTTCTAAATGATGAACAGGGTATGGATTGAACACTTCATATATCTTTATGCCCTCTTCTCTAACTTTTTTTACTGCACCTAGTAGGATATCATGATCACCAAAAACACCTACTATGAAATTTTTATCTTTTTCCATGATTATGATTACTATATCAAAAGGTCTTTTTTAAACTGATTCCACTTCTTTAACTCTATCTTCTTCAGGTACATAATCGTCCGATATTGTTACTCTTCCTTTATATACCTTCGTATCTGAATCTTTTAATACAGCTTTCACTTCTGCCATGTTTATTACTGGAAAGAACTTCGCAAATAAGAAAAAGAAGGTAAAGAATACGCCAAAGGTAAATACGTAACACATGATGTCATAAATAGTAGGCGTAAAATAAGCCCAACTTGAAGGTAGGTAATCTCTATGAAGTGAAGTAACGATAATTACGAATCGCTCGAACCACATACCAATATTTACTACAATTGATAAAAAGAAAGTCCAGGCAATATTTGTACGAATTTTCTTAATGTAGAACAACTGTGGTGAAACCACATTACACGTCATCATAGACCAATATGCCCACCAATAAGGTCCTGTCATTCTGTTTACGAAAGCGAACTGCTCGTATTGAACGCCCGAGTACCATGCAATAAAAAACTCAGTGATATAAGCAATACCTACAATAGAACCAGTAACTAGAATGATAATATTCATCATTTCTATATGCTCCATCGTGATATAATCTTGCAATTTATATACGTGTCGGGTAATTAACATTAGCGTTAATACCATAGCGAACCCTGAAAAAATTGCCCCTGCTACAAAGTATGGAGGGAAAATAGTTGTATGCCAACCTGGTATTACTGAAGTTGCAAAATCAAAACTTACAATGGTATGTACTGAAAGTACTAGAGGAGTAGAAAGACCTGCAAGAATTAAAGAAACAGACTCATAATGCATCCAAGTTTTTGCAGAACCATCAAATCCGAAGCTTAGCATCCCATACGCTAATCTTCCAATTTTTGAAGTGGCTCTATCCCGAATGGTAGCAAAGTCTGGAATTAATCCAATGTACCAAAAAACTAATGATACGGATAAATAAGTAGAAATT
>CAZFQW010000045.1:7276-12961 GCA_964521225.1 uncultured Roseobacteraceae bacterium | reverse complement strand
GGAAACAGAAACCATCGTAAACCTAGCCTAATGTTTTAGTGAACCAGTGGTACTACCTATAGGGCCACTTAGAACACCACAACAAGAAGACTATCAGTGGTTTGTGCGGAATAGTGCAGGGGAAGAAGAAGAATTACCCCTTGCAACAAGCGAAAGTGGGCAGTTCCTAATTCAGGAAACACTTGTACCGGGTAATTACACCTATTTTGTAAGAGCGGTGAATAATTTGTTAGGATGTACTACCGAAGAATTTATCACTTACCAAGTTACCATCAATGCATTGCCTACAAATCCTTCCGTAAACCTGAACACTTCGGCGCTAATTGTTTGCCAAGACGAGGCGGTTAAAATTGTATTAGATGGTGGCTTAGAAGCTGGTGAAATTTATAATTTTTACATCGATAATGTAAGAGGTTCTCAGTTGGTTACATCGGGCAATCAATCTGTATTTGAACTCTCTCCCGAAGCATTTCAGGCAGGGCAAGAGGTTTCCCAAGGAGTGTATTATGTAGAGAAGTTCAATGAAATCACCAATTGTTTCAGCGATTTGGTGGCAGTGCCTTATCAAGTGCTAGCAAAACCAAATACTCTTGAACTAACGCAAACGGAAATAAAAGTATGTTCCGCCGATGCTTTTACTATTGAACTAGGAAATGCCTTACCCTCTAACGAAAATTATGTTTTAGTAGAAAACGGTTTAGAAATTGGCAGAACACAAGGCACCAGTTTCTCTTATCAGCCCGAAGCCGGAAAAATTATAGGGAAAATAGAAGTGAGTATTGAACGAGAATACAACTTAGCAGGTGAAATTAAAACCTGTACGAGTTTCCCAACGGTGGTCGATTACGAAGTAATTCAACGTCCAGATGTAATTTCAGTAAGTGCAAAACCTGCTACTTGCGATAAAGGCGGCATACTAGAGGTAAAACTCAACTTACCCACCAACTCTGAAGGAAATCCTATCATCCGAAGTTTTAATTTAACGTTAACAAGCAACGGAACAACGAACGAGGTAGTAAGAACACCCAATGCCGAAGGCTTGCTTGTTTTAGAGGAAGTTGTTGTTGGAAACTACGAACTACTTATTGCACAGGTAGGCAATACCAATTCGCAAGGTCAGCTTTGCAATGCGTCTCAAACTTTTACATTTACAGTTGCTGCACCTGTTGAGCCAGAAATAGATTTGAGCAACCTACAAATAATTTGGGACTGCGACAAAGCCGTAGTGAACCAACCCGCCGGCGAAGTGAAGGGAATTAGTGTAAATGCACCTAACCCAGAAGTATTACAGTTCCAATGGACTGCCGAGAATAATACCACCGTATTGGGGTCTGATCTAAACGTTGGTAATCTGAACCCCGGCAAGTACAAATTAACCGTAACAGACAGTGAAACAAAATGTAAAAAAGATACCGTTGTTGAAATTGTTGGTCAGGATTGTATCATCACCATCGACTTAAACGAAAAGCAAATTCTAACCTCTATTCTTGAAGCCTTAAAAGAGCAAGGAGTTGATTTAGGATGGAATTTAGATGGACCAATAGAAGACCTAAAAGAACTTTCGTTTAATTTCGATGGGAAGGTTACTAAACTTGATTTGAGTGGGCTATCTCTTTCATCGTTGCCTACCGATTTAATTTTGCTCCTAGAACAACTCGCTCAGTTTAATGTAAGTAAAAACAGGCTCACCTTTAAAGATTTAGAGCCGTTTGCCGGCAAAATCAATGAATTTATTACTGATAATCAAGCCCCTATCGGCGAAGAAGAAATTGAAATTGAAAACATTTTGCAAACCCTTACGCTTTCGGTTTCTTCAACAGGAGCAAACGATAAAATTCAATGGTTCAAAGATGGTGTGCCTATTGACGGGGCAAATAGTGCAGAATTGGTAATCGAAAGCTTAAAAACTGAAGATTCCGGAACTTACTACGCAGAAATCACCAACCCTTTAATTCCTGGCACTACAATTATCCGAAGAAATATTGAAGTAACCGTAACCGAGAGAATGATTGAAACGGATAGGCAAACACTCATTGAAATTCTTACGAAACTGCTCGCTTCTATTCCTAACAACGGAACGGTGGAACAAGAGTTTGACCCAAATGCCCCCGCAGCAAGTTGGCCCGGTGTTACACAAGAATTAGATCGCTGCGTTGGCTTAGATTTATCTTCGTTTGGTGTCCGTGGTTCGTTCCCGATTGAAGTTGCACAATTAACGGCACTTCGCCGACTCTCGCTATTCAACAATAATTTAAGTGGCGAATTACCAGACGGGCTAGAGAACCTGACTCAACTAACTTACCTCGATTTAGATAAGAACAATTTAAGTGGTCCTGTACCTGAAAGCATCGCACAAATTACCACCTTAAAAACCTTATGGTTATCAAGAAATGCCTTTACCAAACTGCCCACAAATATGGGTAACCTTGCCAATTTAGAGTATTTCTTTATCCATGAGAACCAATTTGAGGAAATCCCTGAAAGTATGCGTTCAATGCCTAATTTAAAAGTATTTGATATTGGGAATAACAGGTTGAAAAATTTCTTGGCACAGGCCCCTAACTATCCGCAAATCGAACGATTAATTTTAGCCAATAACCAAATTGAATCTGTACAGTTCTCCATCAATAATCTTCCTAATTTAAGAGAGTTAGATTTATCAGATAATTTACTTACCGATTTACCTATTGGCATATCAACACTACCTTCTGTTATTAAGATTTGGGTTCGTCGGAATTATTTAGAATTTGACGATTTAGAGGGGCTAAATCTTTCGCTAATGGAGTACTCTCCTCAAAATAACCAACAAAAAGACGAAAACTTATTATTACGCGTCGGAACGCCATTGAGTATTTCAGCGAATGTAGCGGGCAGCCAAAACCAGTATCAGTGGTACAAAAACGGGCAAAGGCTCACCTTAGTGCCAACACTATCCCCTACCTATTCGGTAAGTAGCCTTACAGGTGCCGATGCCGGCATTTACGAGTGCCGAGTTAGCAGCACATTGGTACCCGAACTAGTGTTAATTAGCAGAACCATAACCATTAATGCAGACTGTGGCGATTTGCTAAGTGCTACTCTCAGTTCACAAAACGTTACCGACTTTTGCCAAGGAGATAATGTGTTTGCTACCTTAATAGCCAATGGCGGGGAGGGCTTCAAATATACTTGGCGCAAAGACGGACAAATATTAACCCTAGCAACCGATAGCGTTTATCGTGCTTTTGAACCTGGCAGTTACACCGTTCAAATTGAAAGCCCTCTAGGTTGTTTTGCTCAGTCTGAACCAGTAGCACTTACCGTACGAGCAATTCCTGAAATCACGCTTAGTACTTTAACGGGCAATCTCCTTGAAGCAACTACAACCGCCGACCCCTCTTCTATTTATTGGCTAAAAGATGGCGTTCCGATTGAGGGTGCTACCGGCGCTACTTATCAGGTAACAACTTCGGGTGTTTACCAAGCTGCCTTTGCAGTGGCTGGGGGTTGTTTATCCATTTCGGAGCCACAAGCCTTTAGCATTACTGCACTCGATAGCAACTTCGGTACAGGTGAGGTAGCCGTGTACCCTAATCCAACGGAAGGAGAAATTTTCCTACAATTTCCTACAAAACAAAAAGAAATCGTCATTTTAGTAAGCAATGTACACGGGAAAAGAATCAGCCTCAAGAAATACCAAGGAGTGGAGTCGGTGCAGCTCAGCTTACAAGGATTACCCAAGGGCTTGTACCTCATAGAAATGAGTAGCGAACAAGGGCATCTAATTAAAAAAGTTACCAAAAAGTAAAATCTTATAGCTTTTCACAAAAAATGGATTGGGAACTGTTTCTAATCCATTTTTTGTGATTACTTTTTAATGAAAGAAGTTTGTTAGCCTAACTGCTACTTTTGTAATTTGTATCATCTACAGAAAAATTTAAAAATGGCAAGAACACCCTCTAATATGATGCCTTTGGGCACAAAAGCACCTGAATTTTCCCTTTTCGATACTACTTCGGGGAAAACACTTTCTTTAAATAGTTTAAAGTCTGATAAGGCAACCGTAGTGATGTTTATTTGCAATCATTGCCCGTTTGTAAAGCATGTGAATGCAGGTTTGGTAGCACTTGCCAAAGACTATCAGCCAAAAGAAGTCTCTTTTGTGGCAATTAGCTCGAACGATGTGGAAAACTATCCGGACGACTCCCCCGAAAAAATGGCAGAAACGGCTATTTCAGAAGGTTATCCATTCCCTTACTTGTACGACGAAACGCAGCAGATAGCAAAAGCCTACGATGCCGCTTGCACGCCCGATTTCTATATTTTTGATGGTAACTTAAACTGCACTTACCGTGGACAACTCGATGGCGCACGCCCTGGTAACGATATTCCTGTAACAGGAGAAGATATAAGGGCAGCACTAGACGCTATGCTTGCGGGGAAAGATGTTTCTACAGAACAGCGGCCGAGTTTAGGTTGTAACATAAAATGGAAAGCATAAGAAATGATGAAAGTACACTTCTGTTAACAAGAAAAATTATGGATAGAATTTCGAAAGACACGCTGTGGAAGGGGATTATCGAAGATTTATTTGAAGATTTCTGCTATTATTTTTTTTCCAGCTGGGCGAAGCAAGTGGCAGATTTTTCAAAAAAACCTGAGTTTTTAGATAAGGAATTACAAGAAATCTACCCTGAAGCCCCTTCTAAAAAACGATATGCCGATAAACTTGTGAAAGTCTTTACCCAACAAGGCACAACGCAATGGGTTTTAGTCCACATAGAAGTACAAGGTTATAAAGATGCTCAATTTGCCCAAAGAATGTTTACTTATTTCTACAGAATTTTAGATAGATATAAGCAAAAGGTAATGGCAATTGCTATTTTCACCGATGCAGACAAACATTATCAGCCTAAAGAATATTTCTATGAGTACGAGCAAACTCAAAGTATTTATCGCTTTGCCACTTTTAAACTCTTCCATAAAACCGAGGAGGAACTTACATTAAAAGAGAATCCTTTTTCCGTTGTGATGCTTGTAGCAAAAAAAGCACTGCTTAAAAAAAATTTGGCAGATAAAGCGCAATTGATATGGAAAAGAGAGCTAGTTTTAAAATTAAAAGAAGCAAATTATTCGGACGGAAAAATTCGCAAAATTTTGAATTTTATCCGTTTCTATGTTGTATTTCAGGAAGCAAACCTCTTATCGGAGCTCAATCAGGATATTCAAAAAACTTTTAAACATCGAAAAAATATGGGAATAGAAGAAGCTATTTTACAAGAAGTGGAAGAGAAAGGCATAGAGAAAGGCATAGAAAAGGGTATAGAGAAAGGCATAGAAAAAGGAACACTTCAGACAAAGACAAAAGCAATTAAAAAAGCACTGCAACAACAGGTATTAACCGTGCAGCAAATTGTGGATGTTTTTGATGTTCCTACTGAATTTGTATTGAAAGTACAAAGAGAAGAATTGCCATGAAATTTACTCTTTTCTATTTTTAAAGCTTGTAAGTTCTAAACATCGAAAAAATATGGGAATAGAAGAAGCTATTTTACAAGAAGTGGAAGAGAAAGGCATAGAAAAAGGAACACTTCAGACAAAGACAAAAGCAATTAAAAAAGCACTGCAACAACAGGTATTAACCGTGCAGCAAATTGTGGATGTTTTTGATGTTCCTACTGAATTTGTATTGAAAGTACAAAGAGA
>CAZFQW010000045.1:0-7176 GCA_964521225.1 uncultured Roseobacteraceae bacterium | reverse complement strand
AAATTGTGGATGTTTTTGATGTTCCTACTGAATTTGTATTGAAAGTACAAAGAGATAATCTGTAAGTCCTTCATTTTTCTTATTACCATCTTACCCATCATTTGGTGAAAATGCAGCAAAAAAAGCTACGCCCTCTGTGGAAAATACGCCTACAAAACTATGAATTTTGGCCTTTTTGGTTGTTTTACTTTCCAATGTACTTCTACGGATTTTGGTTAGCTATAAAAGCAAAGTCTTTCACTTATTTTACAGCGGCAAACCCTGCCTTGCATTTTGGAGGCTTACTAAATACTTCCAAGTCGAGCTATCTAAAAAATGTGGAAGCACGTTTCATTCCCTGTGCCCTCACGGTGTACCCAAAAAATTCTTTTCAAGAAATTTGCTTAGGCATTGACCAAAAAAAAATGAAGTACCCCCTCGTTGCCAAGCCCGATATGGGCGAAAGAGGAAGAGGGGTAGAGCAAATTAACAACGTGCAAGAGCTAGAAAGGTATTTCGGTGCTAACCGAAAAGAAGTAGTGCTGCTTCAAGAGTTTATCGGCTACCCATTAGAGCTAGGGATTCTGTATTACAGAACACCCAATGGGCAATCTTCAGGAATTACTTCCATTGTTATTAAAGAATTCTTAAAAGTAGAAGGCGACGGAAAGGCAACCCTTAGGGAACTCATTAGCAAAAACACTCGAGCACGTTTTAGGCAGGCTTATCTCGAAGAAAAATTCAAAAATCAATTAGATAATATCTTTCCTCCACAGAAAATATTTAACTTAGAACCCATAGGAAATCATAACCGAGGCACTACGTTCTTGAATGGAAACCATCTTATTAACTCAAAACTGGTGCAAGTGATGGATAAATTGGCACAGCCTTTAGAAGGCTTTTTCTATGGGAGATTCGATTTAAAAACGCAAAGCATAGAAGATTTGTACCGAGGAGAACACATAAAAATACTAGAAATTAACGGAGTAAATTCAGAACCTGCGCATATCTACCAGCCGGGATATTCTTTGGCTAAAGCCTATCAAGACATTCGGCAACACATGAAAATTATCTATCATATCAGCACAGAAAACCATAAAAAAGGGATTCCCTACGCCCCTTTATTAGAAGTGCTAAAGGAACTGCGTCAACATTTTAAATAACCCCTTGATTTTTCCCATCAAATTATCATATTTACAGCAATGCTCACTCGCTCAATTTAAAATCAAAATGACATGAAAAGAGAAGAAATGCTTCGCAAGCTCGAAAGACAAACAGAACCTTGGGATATTGTAGTTATTGGCGGTGGTGCTACTGGCTTGGGTATTGCCGTGGATGCTTCTTCTCGTGGATATAAAACTTTGTTGCTAGAAGCGCACGACTTTGCCAAAGGGACTTCAAGCAGGAGCACAAAACTAGCCCACGGTGGGGTGAGGTATTTACAACAAGGCGATGTTTCGTTGGTATTGGAAGCACTAAAAGAAAGGGGTTTGATGATTCAAAATGCTCCTCATTTGGTGAAAAACCAAGCCTTTATTATCCCTACTTACGAATGGTGGGATGGCCCTTTTTATACTGTGGGGCTAAAAGTTTACGACATCATGTCGGGTAAGTTAGGCATTGGGTCTTCTAAAAGGGTAAGCAAAGAAGAAACCATGAAATATATTCCTACTATCGACGAAAAAGGGCTAAACGGAGGGGTGATTTACTACGACGGGCAGTTTGATGATGCCCGACTAGCAGTAAGCTTGGCAATGACTGCCGCTCAGTACAATGGTACAGTTTTGAACTACATGAAAGTTACGGGCTTAACCAAGTCGGAAGATAGCATGGTAAACGGTGTTACTGTTGAAGATACTGAAATGGGTACTCGCCACGAAATTGCCGCCAAGGTAGTAATAAACGCCACGGGAGTCTTCGCCGATAGCATCAAAAGAATGGATGACCCCGGTACAGAAGATATGATACAACCAAGTCAAGGGATTCATTTGGTACTCGATAAAAAATTTCTGCCCGACCAATATGCTATTATGGTTCCTCAGACCAAAGACGGCAGGGTAATGTTTGCCGTACCTTGGCACGACAAAGTAGTACTCGGCACTACCGATACACTCATTGAAAAACCTGTTTTAGAGCCAAAACCTTTAGAAAGTGAAATTGAATTTATTTTAGAAACTGCAGGGCAGTACCTTACCCAAGCCCCTAAGCGCGAAGATGTTTTGAGTATGTTTGCAGGGCTTCGCCCTCTAGCGAAACCAGAAGGAAATGGCAAGGCTACCAAAGAAATTTCTCGCCACCATAAAGTATTAGTATCGCTCTCGGGCTTGGTTACGGTAATTGGTGGAAAATGGACGACTTACCGAAAAATGGCACAGGATGCAGTGGATAATGCCATTCTGATTGGTGCCCTCCCCGATAGGAAATGTATTACCGAAAACCTTCCTATTTACGGCTTCGATAAGTCATCACCGTTAGGTGAAGATCCTATGAACGTATATGGTTCCGATAAAGAGAAAATTGAAATTCTCGAAGAAGAAAACCCTTCTTTAAAGGAGTATTTCAGTGAGCGACTCAGCCTTAAAAAGAGCCAAGTAGTTTGGGCAGTAAGAAACGAAATGGCACGCACACTTGAAGATATGCTTGCCCGAAGGTTCAGAGGGATTTTTTTAGATGCGCCCGAAAGTATAAAAATTGCCGAAGAGGTGGGTAAAGTAATGCAAGTTGAATTAGAGCAAAATGATGCTTGGCTACAAAAGCAATTAAAAGAATTTAATGCCGTGGCAACACAATATTGTTTAAATCCTGTTGAATAGGCATTAACCTGAATTTCAACAATGGAAAAGTTCAAACTATTCGCTATTTACCTTTTTGCCTTGTTGCTGTTTTCTGCTTGTAATATTAGCGAGCAGAAAACAGTTGACCCCTACGATTTTCAAAATGAAATTACAGATAGTTCCGTTCTGTATTTTAAAAATGTGAGGCAACTCTTCTACGATAAAACGATACATGAAGCTTCTAAAATGGAGCAATTCCGATTGGGCAGCCGCATTGAATCAGATGAAAAGCCCATCATCAATTTATGTATTGTGCTGAATATTTTAACCGACAGGGGCTATATAATGGTTGAACCCAATATGTTTTTACAAGTTTCTGACACGATAACCATCCATTGGGAAGATGTAGAAACTCAGGAAAAGGGGACGTACCAATTTACGACGAGTGCTATGCCCAAGCACTTTCAATTTGCTTCGGAAATTTACACCTCGCTTCAAAAGCAGCATCAACTGAAAATTATTATCAATGGTAAAGAATATCCTATCTTAGAAAACGACGACGAAAGGGAAGCTTTCAGGATTACCATGTACGATTACTACAGAATAGTGGGCATTATTTAGGGAGCATCGCTCTGTTCCGTTTGTTGTATTTTTGTGGCAACCCTGTAAAAAACGATTGCAAAAAGAGAAATTATTGGATTGGTAGAAAAGCTAAAAATTTTATAAACCCAATAGCTATTCCAAGATAAATCTTTCAAGGTGAGCAAGCCGAAAGTATCTAACAGGCTATGTAGAATATAGACTACTAACAGGGCCCTAAAAAATAGTCTTGTAATTTTTGCTTGTGCCACAAACAACGAAAACACAATGATATTCCCTGCGAAGTAAACCGCAAAAAAACAACGGCTTACGAGCCAATGGGCAACTATTAAATTAATTGCTGTTTTGGCAGCATTTTCTCCAGGGAAAATGCGTGAGATATTCCATAATACTTCTGAAACATTGAATACCCAATTGATAGGAACCTTATGTTCGTACATGAAACCGAAAAATACGGTCAAACTCCAAACAAGGCAGGCAATTATGGTTTTCGATAAACGGCCTAATCGGCGCTTTTCTTCCATTTCAATCCAGATAACTTTTCTACCCAAAGCACCCATAACAAGAACACAACCGCATAAACTGCTATTTTGTAAGTGTATTTATGGTTGAATTCGAAGGTTTGAGGGTTTTCCATATAATTATACCCTAGCAGAATGACCCGCACTACATTTGCTCCATAAATGAGCGCTAAACCAAAAAACATATATCCTGTTTTGCGTTGCCAATTGCCCGGTACAATCAATAGAAAGCCAATAAATAAGGCCATTACTTCTAACCCGTTACAAGAATTTCCTACCCCAACACTTCTAACCTCATTAATAATAAGGTACTCGCCTTGCATTTTTAAATCAGAATGATGGGGGATAGGCTCACACGAAGATGAAATACCAAAAGTGCGTAAAGTACTCGCCGCCCCCTCGCTTACTAATTTTGTAAGAGGATAGTCAATCGTTCCTTTGGGTTCTAACATAAGCGAGTAAACTACTTGCCAAAGTACCAATAGCACCACTCCTTTTAAAACGAACCGTTGTAACGAAGTCAATTTTTTTAGCATTAGAAAATACGTTGGTTACAATATAACAGAGGCTATTTTCATGACGAAAATAGCCTCTGTTGAGAACACTAGCAATATTGTACTTTGCTTAGTTCTTCTTTTTATTCTTATAAAGGGCTCTTACACCATAAAGTGCTCCGGCAACGAATAATCCCCATAGACCATCGCTCAATGGCACTGGCGGTGGTGGCGGTGGTGGTGCCTGTGCCATTACCGCTGTTGGTACTAAAAATAATGATAGAGCAATTATTGTGTTCAGTATCTTTTTCATCGTAATTTCAATTATCTATTTGAATACCTTAAAGTTAAGTTTTTTTAAAAAAATCACATTACCTCAACCATTTTTTAGTGAACATCCCCTCTGAGGTTTCTATTTTAATGATATAAAGTTGCGAAGCAGGAAGATTGTGTTGTAAACTTAATTGCTGCTGTTTTACTGTTTCCCAATTGGTGTGTAAAACTTGCTGCCCTGTTAGGGTAAATACCCGCAATTTGGCCTGTGCTATGTTGGTGTTGCTAAACCACACATTTAGTAATTCGTTTTGTTCCCAAACTAATAACTCTGCATTAGTTGCGAAATCGTCTATCAAATCGGTAACTGCTTTGGTGGTAATTACCAAGCTATACTTCTTGCTCGTTTTTAGGGGTACTTCACTTTCTGAGTTCAGTGAGTATAGCTCACCGCTTTCGGTGTCTTTTAAATGTACCTTCCAATCGGCAGGCAGATTCAATGTTTCCACCAAACTGAGGGTGATGTTTTCGGTTTGTATAGCTTCTAAGCCTAATTCAATTTCTCTAGCACTCTCTATTATAGGAAGTGCCAATACGCTGAAATCTTGTGCCTGATGCTTCGCAAAGAAAGTAAATTCAGGATTGCCCTTGAACACTTCCGCATCATACATTCTTTCGTAGTCATCGGTAAATGTTGCATCGAAGGTTATAAATAGGTCTTTGGCAAAAAATCCTTGTGTGGCGGTTAGCTTTAAACGAATTATGTCCTCTGCCGATTGGCGGAAGAAATTTCCATTATTCCCTGTTTCACGCATAGCATGGGTAAACTGTGCATTTCCATTCTTTACTGCCTTTGTGAAAAAGCCTTGCATGGAGGCAATACCATAATTAGCATCGCCTGTGGCTAAGTTTTTTGGCCGATAATCTTGAATTTCAGCATCCCAAAAATAAAGCGTGCCGCTAAGGTCGGTATTAGGCATTACAAAACTTTCTAATTTAATAGCCGCAGGGTATGGGTTACCTAGTAAATTAAAACTTGAAAAAACACCGTTCCCTGTAACACTAACAGCTACATTTTGAATGCCGATGTTCGGAGACCCCGTTAAGCTGAAAAGGTTTGGGAGGTATTCAATGAAACCTTTACCGACAGGAATAGCACCTTGACGAGATAACATCCAGCCATATCCTGCATTTTCGCTTTTTCCGGGTACTTCGGCATTCCTTATTTCTTCATGGCTAAAAGTAGATGGGCCTGGTAGGTTGCTGTAATCTGCATTGCTGATAGGGCTACTCAAATAGCTATAACCTTTATTTGAGCCTTGTCGCTCGAAGGTAATGTTACCATTTACTGGGTTATTTAATAATAGTGAACCCCCTGAACGTACAATTGCACTACCTCTTACATTGAGCGTTCCACTTACGTCGAGGGTAGCATTAGCTGCTAGTTCAAGCACTTGGTTATTTTGAATCGTGAGTGATTTAGTAGTTAAATTAGTTTCCTGTTTTAGGTATCCTTGAATAGAAGCATCATTAGCAGCATTAGGCACTCCGGGTAACCATTCTGTACCTGTCCAGATATATGCATCCCCGTAGGCAAGGGTAAAGTATTGACCATCTGCAAAATTTACTTCGTTAAACGTGATAACATTGTTTGTAAAATCGTCTGCGTTTTTAATAGTTGCGTTTGCAAAATTGGCATCGTTACTCACAAGCAAAGCGTAATGTTCTTTGTTAGTCCGCATATAGCCTAATCCATTTAAATCAACTTTTACTTGTGTATTTCCTGTATCTCCGTTATTCTCTTCAATTTTCCAACTTCTTGCCATTCGTACTTCAAAAGGTGCAGGAACATTAGTTGTGAGTGCACTTGCAAAATTTGCAGCACCATTATTATTCGCCCAAACTAAAAATCTGCCATCGGCAGCAAATGTATTCGCATTGCTTACGTTGTCATTTGCGATAGATCCTATCCCAATGGTTACAATGGCATCGTTATTTGCAGATTTCGATTGTTTTTGGTTTAAACCTGAAACATCGTCTCTACCAATGCCCGCAATATCGTTGTTATAAATACCTAGTGCAGAAGCTTCCCATATCACACTGCCATTAGAAGAAGTGTAATTTGTTGCAGTGAATTGGTCTAATGTAATACCATACTTAATTGATAGGTAAGAAAGTAGCTTATTTCTATCCGTAGCAGATAAATCTTCATTGTATATTACTACTTCGGCAATTTCACCTTCAAAGGGGAAACTTCCATTTCCTCTTCTGCCAATCACTAGCTCAACAGTAGAAGCTGATTGTGAAGGAGTTTCGGTATCGGTTGTAAAAGAACCATTAACAGAAGCTTTCCCTATGTTGTTGATAACCGAACCACCAAAAATATAAGCCTGATTGTTAGAATAGGTGAGGGTAGGGCTTAAATCTGAATATTTTGAAGTGGTTGGAATAAAACGCAAACCAGCGGCACCGTTTAAATGAATTTCGTACTGTTCTAATGCACCTCCCATTAAAAACTGAATTTCTTGAATATTA